>JASLCA010000397.1 GCA_030146225.1 Sphingobacterium sp.
TGCTTTATTTTGCGTGGTTGTCGGCAAGCATAAAGCAGCGGCAGTCCATCAAGCTATTTATGGCCCAATAAGTGAGCAATGGCCTGCTACGATCTTAAGAAATCACAAAAAATGCGCCTATTATTTTGACAATTTAGCCTTTCCAGGATAGTTTCAATTTAGAATATTTATCAACCTATACCCATTGCCCTCGCTAAAGTTTTTAGTGGGGGCAATTCTTTTAGCAAGCATCTTAGCTCTTTTAAAAAGTCTGTGTATAAAAAGTTTGTGTACAAAAAGTTAAAGCTTACAGCATTTTCAGTCCTAAATAATTATTTTTATTGAAAGCATAAGAACTACAGGACTGATTATCGAAAACCTACATTAAGAAGCCTATTTGAAACAGTTGAATATTTAACTATTTGAATGCAATAGTCAAATATTTACTTTGGCGTTACAAAACCTGAACCCTAATTCACAAATTTTAATTGATCTTTATCAAATCAATTTAATGTCTTAATATTTTAAAAAAAATAAATTATGGAAAGGAAAATTAAAGATGCAAAAGGTAAGTTAGGCATTTTAATTCCAGGTTTGGGGGCTGTAGCCACAACCTTAATTGCAGGGGTAGCAAGTATTAACAAAGGTCTTTCAAGACCTATAGGAGCAGTCTCCCAGTTGGGACATATACGCCTTGGAAAGCGCACCGAAAATAGAAATCCGCTTATAAAAGACTTTGTTCCATTAGCTAAATTAACGGATATAGTATTTGGCGGTTGGGATGTGTACAATGACAATGTATATGAAGCAGCCTCCAATGCGCAGGTCTTGGAGCAAGCACAACTAGATGCTGTGAAGGATACCCTAGAAGCTATTCAACCGATGAAGGCTGTCTTCGACAAGAATTTCGTGAAAAACTTAGCTGGTACACATATTAAAACTGAAGCTACACGTCGGGAATTGGTCGAGGCAGTCAGACAGGATATTCGAGATTTTAAACAAACAAATGATTTAGATCGGGTCGTAATCGTATGGTGTGGTTCGACTGAAAAGTATATTGCGAGCAATCCTATATTTGACTCCCTAGCACAGCTTGATGCAGCCTTAGATGCCAATGATCAGCAGATTCCACCAAGCATGATCTATTGCTATGCAGCGCTACTCGAAGGGGTACCTTATGTAAATGGGGCTCCAAATCTTACTTGTGATGTGCCTGCAATTGTGGAATTGGCACAGCTACAAAAAGTAGCTATTGCGGGTAAGGATTTTAAGACGGGACAAACCTTAATGAAAACGATTGTAGCACCAGGCTTACAGGCAAGAGCTCTTGGGGTTTCGGGCTGGTTCTCTACCAATATTTTAGGCAATAGGGATGGCCTTGTCTTGGATGATCCTGAAAATTTTAAAACCAAAGAGGTTTCAAAACTATCTGTATTGGAAGAGATTTTGGACGCTAAGAAAAACCCTGAGCTTTATGGGGACCTCTACCATAAAGTCCGCATCAACTATTACCCACCACATGGCGATAATAAAGAATCTTGGGATAACATTGATATTTTTGGATGGATGGATTACAAAATGCAAATTAAGATAAACTTTTTATGCCGGGACTCTATCTTAGCAGCGCCAATTGTATTAGATTTAGCCTTGTTTATTGATCTGGCACAACGTGCTGAGATGTACGGCGTACAAGAGTGGTTGTCATTTTATTTGAAAGCCCCTCAAACTGCTGCTGGATTGCCCGCTGAGCATGATATTTTTAAACAGCTGATGAAGCTGCAAAATACATTAAGGCATATGATGGGGGAGGATTTGATTACTCATCTTGGACTTGATTACTACCAAGAACTAGTTGAAAGTATGCAATAGGCCTTGCCTTTACTAACTAGCGGAGCGATCCGCCCCACAATAAGACTAAAGTATTAATTGACAGGAATATTAGTATACTAAAAATGATTGAATTTGCTATAATAGCTGCTGGTGAAGGCTCGCGATTAAAAGCTGATGGCTTTCCATTGCCAAAACCATTGTTGCCATTAGCTGGAGTCCCTATGATAGAACGCTTAATTCGAATTTTTGAAAAGGAAGGCGCTCAGAAAGTACATGTTCTCCTTAATAGTCAGTCTCCAGAATTGCTAAGGTATCTAGAAGATACAGTATGGTCTATTCCTGTAATTTGCTATGTAAAGGACACCAGTAGTTCTTTACATAGCTTATATGCATTGTATAAGTTTAATCCCACTTGGGAGGCTTGTTGCGTAACGACTACGGATACCGTTTTTTCAGCGGCTGATTTTAGTAGCTATTTAAAGGGCTTTGTAGCGCATCAATCGGGAGCGGCTTATATGGCTGTAACTGAATTTATAGATGATGAAAGCCCACTATATGTAGACATGGACGAAAAGCTCGAGATTCAAGCCTTTGCGGATAGCCATGATGCAGGATTAAAGCATGTGTCTGCTGGAGTATATGGCCTACGTAAGGAGGCTTTTGCGGCACTTGAAAGAAGCGTAGCCTTAGGCTATTCTCGCATGCGAAACTATCAACGTTACCTACTCGAGTCAAAGCTTCTTGTTCAGGGACATGTGATGGGCAAGGTAATAGATGTAGACAATTTAAAAGATCGCGATGCCGCGGAATTATTCTTGTTAGAAACAAGCAAGGGAGGGGATGCATGGCTGTTTTAGCGATTAAAAGAAAGGAACAATATTCGCCAAATCATGTAGGCAATGATGGCGCAATCTTAGAAGCTGTTTGTAGGCAATTAAGCGATGCTGGCCAGGAAGTAGAGATCTGCGATGAAGCTAGCTTTATAACCCGACAACATATTGCACAGGACTTTATTATCAATATGGGTCGAAGCAATGCCTGCCTGTTGAAATTGCAAGAGGCTACGGATAATGGGAAGCAGGTAATTAATTCTGCAAAAGGGGTAAGGCAATGCTTTCGGAAAAACATGACCTTGGAATTACTAGCGGCAGGGATTCCATATCCGGCTAGTTATGTTGTGAATACGGCAGCGGATATTAGCGAAACTTTAGCAAAAATGTCATCTAGCACGATATGGATTAAGCGAGGCGATTTCCATGCCATCAATCGCGAGGATGTATCCTTTGCAAGCTCAATAGAAGAGGCGAAGTCAATTGTAAAGGAATTTGCGCTGCGGGATATTCACGAGGCCGTCCTATCCGAACACCTAGTCGGGGATTTGCTTAAGTTTTATGCCGTCAGAGGGACAGATTTTTTTTATTGGTTTTATCCTTATGAACATAATCATCATAAATATGCTATTTATGAGACAATTAATGGCGGAACCCTACACTATCCCTTTCAGGTAGAGACCTTGATGAAAATTGCCGAAGATGCAGCTGAACAGCTCGGAGTTCATATCTATGGAGGGGATGCAATTGTAAGTCCTAATGGGGAATTGCATATTATTGATCTCAATGATTGGCCTAGTTTTGCGCCTTGTAGATCAGCAGCTAGCGATGCTATTGCAGCATTCTTATTAAAAAAAATAAATACAAGATGAAGGACAAACCTACTTTAAAAAAACCAATAGGAGTACCTACCCAAACAATTGCTACAAGTACATTTGAAAAGTCCTTAAAGTCTAATGATACGGAGGAACGGATTGATATATTGTTTTACCGCCCGATCGGTCTCCGTATTGCCAAATTTTGTGCGGCTGTAAAGATTAGCCCAAATACGGTCACTATCGTGAGTATCTTCTTTGGGGTGGCCGCAGGGATCCTATTTTACTATCCTGTATTATGGATTAATTTCTTGGGTATGCTCTTGCTTATATTTGCCAATTCGTTGGATTCTGCGGATGGGCAATTGGCGCGGTTAACCAATAGCATGAGCCGAGTGGGGCGTATACTCGACGGCTTTGCAGGCGATTTTTGGTTTGCTTCTATTCATATTGCACTCTGTCTTCGCTTAATGGATGCTGGCTGGACGGCTTGGATTTGGGTGCCTGGAGTCTTGGCAGGAGTGGCGCATGTACTGCAATCGGCTATGGCAGATTATTATCGTAATGTGCATCTTTTCTTTATTAAAGTTAAGGCTGGGAGCGAGCTGGACAATAGTACGAGTCTCCAAAAAGATATTGATAATCTTTCTTGGAAGAAGAATTTCTTTATAAAGTTTGCCCTTCGGGGCTATCGTGGCTATACCCGCATGCAAGAGGCTAATTCTCCGATGCTACAAAAGTTGTTGACCGAAGTTAATCTACGCTTTCCAAAGCATCTGCCCGAGCAGTTGATTATAGATTTTAGAGCGCTAAATAAGCCCTTGATGAAGTACACCAATATTATTCAATTCAATACCCGGGTGCTCTTTTTATTCTTATGGCTATTTATTGATCAGGTATGGTTGTATTTTGTTTTTGACATCTTTGTGCTTACCCCAATATTAATATACATGGTACGTCGTCAGGAACAGGTTAGTAAAACCATCCTTAGTCGGATTCAAAAACAAGATTATTATGGGGGCTAGGCTATACAAGATAATTTTTTTTGTATTAGGCTTAGGGACTTTGGCCTATATGTTTTATGCCTTAGGACCTAGTGAAATTTGGAAAAGCTTATTGCAAACGGGTTGGTGGTTTGTGCCTATTTTATTAAGCTGGCTCTTTATTTACTTGATGAATGCCTATGCCTTTCAAGCGGTAATTGGTCGGAAGAAGGCTCGGGAAAGTAAGTTGTCCTTTGCCAAAATATTTCAACTCACGGTGACGGGCTATTCGATTAATTACATCACGCCATTTGTAGGCTTGGGTGGGGAGCCCTATCGGATTATGGAACTTAATGCTTATCTAGGATCAGCCAAAGCTGGTTCTTCGGTGCTCTTGTACAGCATGATGCATATCTTATCCCATCTGCTTTTTTGGCTACTTTCTATAGGCTTAATTATTGCCTTTGTCCCGCTAAGTAAGCCTGTGCTTATTGCTTGTTTGC
>JASLCA010000088.1 GCA_030146225.1 Sphingobacterium sp.
TAGGCGCATCTATTCTTATTAAAGGAACTTCAATCGGTACCACAACCGATAAATTTGGGGCATTCTCAATTCAAGCTGCCGACAAGGATGTCTTAACAATCCGTTACGTCGGTTATATAAGTAAAGATGTCCAGGTAAATACTAAGCAAAATTTAAACATAGTTTTAGAGTCTATCGAGAACACCTTGGACGCTGTCAATGTTGTCGCCACGGGTTATCAAAACTTGGACAGAAAGTTGTTTACGGGTGCAATGGCTCGCGTAAATGCGAAAGACGCTGAACGAAATGGGGTACCTGATATTTCTAGAATGTTAGAGGGACAGGTTGCGGGCGTATCTGTACAAAACGTCTCAGGTACATTTGGAGCAGCCCCCAAGATACGTGTCCGAGGGGCCACCTCATTATCAGGTGAGAATAAGCCATTATGGGTTGTAGATGGTATTATTTTGGAAGATCTAATTAATATCTCCAATGAAGCATTGTCTACTGGGGATGCAAATACCCTAATAGGCTCCTCTGTGGCGGGCTTGAACCCCGATGACATAGAATCCTTTACGATCTTAAAAGATGCAGCTGCTACAGCGATGTATGGTGCCCGCGCGATGAACGGGGTTATCGTTGTGAATACCAAGAAAGGCCGTGATACTGGAGGGAAAACGAACATTAGTTATTCCAGCAACTATACAACTTATTTAAAGCCTAATTACAAGCAATTTGATATTATGAATTCTGCCGAGCAGATGTCTGTATTGCTTGAACAAGATAATAAAGGCTTTTTTAATCATAGTTCTAGCTCTAGGGGAGCTACTGGTGGCATCTTCTTTAAGATGTATAATGAGATGTATGATTTAGATCCAAATAATATAGATTTTAAATTAGAAAATACCAGAGAGGCAAAATTGAAGTATCTAGAGAGGTATGCAAAGGCCAATACGGACTGGTTTGATGTTTTGTTTAAGAATTCATTGTTACAAGAACATTCCCTAAGCTTAACTTCTGGCTCCAGTAAATCACAAACCTATTTGTCGACCTCATTTATCAATGATAACGGACAAACGAATGCCGATAAAGTAAAGCGCTATACGGCTACCTTTAGAAATACCTTCAGAACCAGTGATAAGTTCTCTGCTGAAATCTTAGTAAATGGTTCCATCCGGGATCAAGTAGCCCCGGGTACACTTACCCGAGAATCAAATCCAGTTTATGGACAGTATTCTAGAGATTTTGATATCAATCCTTACTCCTTTGCATTAAATACTTCCAGATTGATTACCCCGTATGATGAAAACGGAGAGCTTGAATATTTTACTAGAAGTTACGCCCCTTTTAATATTATAAATGAATTAAAGACAAACTACCTGAATTTATTAAATATGGATTTGAAAGTTCAGGGGGGAATAAAGTACAAGTTTATACCGCATTTAACCCTTTCTATAGATGGGGCTTACCGCTATGCAAATACGCAAAGACAGCATTATATATTAGAGGGCTCTAATATGGTACAAGCTTATAAAGCAGCTGGAGATGCCACGATAGCAGATCATAATACCTTACTTTATAAAGACCCTGATTTCCCCAATTCATTGCCTCAGGTGGTGCTTCCCGAGGGTGGTTTTTTTAATACTACCATGAACAATTTAAAGAACTATTACTTCCGTTCAAATCTTGAGTATGAAAGAACTCTAAATACCAATCATAAACTCAACCTATTCGGATCTTTTGAAGTACGCTTTACCGATCGTCAGAATACAGATTATCAAGGGATAGGTTATCAATATGATAATGGCGGACTCGTAAATCCAAACTATCGCTTTTTTAAGAAAATGATTGAGGGCGGGAATCCCTATTTCGGAATGGACTATGATTGGGATCGCTTTGTGGCCGGTATGTTTCGTGGTGCATATGCTTATAAAGATAAATACAGTGTAAACTTTACAACTCGTCTTGATGGATCCAATAAGCTGGGTAAGTCAAGGGTAGCTCGGTGGTTACCCACATGGAATCTTTCCGGCAAGTGGAATGTAGATCAAGAGGAGTTCTTTAATCAAGACAATGATATTTTTACTGCCGTCAGTATTCGAGGAACATATGGTCTAGTCGCTAGCTTAGGAAGTGCAAGGAATGCTACCCCAGTATATTATAATCAGATCACTTATCGTCCTTATGAAGACGAAAAAGAGACCATTACTAAGCTGAGTAGCCTAGGGAATTCACAATTGACTTGGGAAAAACTATATGAATTAAATATTGGCACAGACTTACAGTTATTTAATAAAGTTGATATAACCGCTGATTTTTATAGAAGAAAGATCTTTGATCTAATTGGCCGTATTAGAACCTCGGGGATTGGAGGGCAGTATATTAAGCACGCCAATTATGCAGATATGGAGGCCAAGGGATTTGAGCTAACTATAGCCGGATCTCCTATTAAAAATGCTAGTGGATTTAGCTGGAGAACGCAGTTTAACTTTGGTATTAATAAGAATACGGTTACTCGCTTAGATGTCAATCAAAATATCTGGACATTGGTACGAGCGGAAGGAGCAGCTGTTGAAGGTTACTCACAACGTGGATTATTCTCGATCAAGTTTGATGGTTTAGATCCTAAATACGGCTACCCCACCTTTATCGGTACGGAGGGTGTGAAGGATTCTTATATCTATCTGCAAAGCGAAACCATAGACCATCTGGCATATCATGGCCCCGTAGATCCTACATTCTCGGGAGGATACTATAATAATTTTAAGTACAAAAACTTTGGATTATCTACTTTGTTCACATTTGCTGCGGGAAACTACTTACGTCTGCAACCCACTTATTCTGATAGCTACACGGACATGAACTCCATGTCCAAAGATATGGTCAACCGTTGGATAATGCCTGGAGACGAAGCGATTACCAATATACCTTCTATTTTGGATCCGCTATCTGCTAAACTGGTATTAAGGGCCAATGGGACTACGGTGAATGCGGCCTACCCTTATAATGCTTACAACTATTCAGATCAGCGAGTTGCTAAGGGGGATTTTATCCGATTGAAGCAAGTTCAACTTACTTATATGCTACCTAAAAATATAATTGAAAGATTGAAAATGTCATCTATGCAATTGGCTCTAGTAGGTAATAATATTGCTTTGTTGTATTCAGATAAAAAACTAAATGGAGCAGACCCGGAATTTTTTAATAATGGAGGAGTTGCTATGCCCGTTCCCAAGCAGTATACATTCTCAGTAAAAATAGGTTTTTAATACAATCGATCATGAAGACAAAATACATAAATCTCGTATTCATAATAAGTTTAGGATACTGCCTTTCCTCCTGTGGTAAATTTCTTGATAAGAGTCCTGACATGAGGACCGAAATAGATAATATTGATAAGGTTGCGCAGCTCGTAGGGGGCGGGTATCCTGCTAATAATTATTTAGCAATGACCGAGCATTCTTCCGACAACGTATCGGACAAGGGGATTGGAGTAGGTCTAAACGATTCTCCATATACTGAATACTATATGTGGGATGACGTGGTTGGGAGTGGCAATAATACACCAACCCAATATTGGAATACAGTCTATCAAGGCATTGCAGCTGCAAATCATGCCCTAGAAGCGATAGCAAATAATAATTTTGGCCCATCCGTTTTACCTTACAAGGGGGAAGCCTTAGTCGCACGTGCTTACGGTCACTTTATGTTGGCGCTATTCTTTGCGCAACCCTATGCGATTGATGGCGCCAATGATTCTCCAGGTATACCTTATGTCGATAAGCCAGAAACAGTGGCATTGGCAACCTATAGTCGGGAAACGGTAAAAGATACCTATGCTAAAATCCTGAAGGATCTTGAAGAGGGCATCCCACTTCTGCAAGGTGGAGTATGGAAAGTTCCAAAATACCACTTTAGCTTTTCTTCTGCTAATGCATTTGCTGCCCGATTTTATCTGTTTACAGGAGCCTATGATAAAGCCATAAGTGCGGCAAACAATGTTTTCCCTGGGGGAGACTTTTCAGGCAAGTTACGGCAAGTGAACTCTACATTAAAAGCCATGACCTCGGCAGAATATCGCTCGGCAATGACTAAGACAGAACAAGAGTTTAATCTCCTGATTCGTGAGACCTATAGCAACTACCAACGCTCGAATAACTCTGTTTATCAGCGATTTGGCTATGGCCAGAAAAAATATAATGAGTTTTTTTCGCAGCCTTTATTTGAGGGTACAACCCTATATACTAAGGGCTTGAGTTATTCTAGTGGTTTGCATTATACATCCTATATGTGGAATGAATATTTTTATTACACCAATATCCAAGGAGGTATAGGATACCCATATATTATGCAACCGCTCTTTACCTCAGATGAAGCCTTGTTTAACCGTGCAGAAGCCTATGCGCAAACTGGTGACTATGCCAAATCGCTAGCTGATATAAATCATTTATTAAGTCATCGGGTGAATAATTATAATCCAGCCTTGCATACATTAACCATAGAAAAAGCACAGGCCTCGGCGAATGTGAGTGAGCCTAAGAAAGCCTTAATAGACATTATTCTACGGATGAAGCAAGCTGCTTTTGTTAATGAAGGGATACGTTGGATGGATATTATAAGACATAAACTGCCTGTTGTACATATTTTTTTGGATGCGGATAATGAAGAAACCCAACATATCTTGGAGCCAAATGACTTGAGAAGAGTTTTTCAGATTCCGAGTGAAGTGTCATTAGCAGGGGTTGCCCAAAATCCAAGATAATTTAAACCTAAGAATTATGAAATTAAAGATATTTAACCTATTCATTGTAGCATCAATCATAGTGATGTCCGCTTGTAGTAAAAGTGAAAAGCTTTTGGATGTTGATCTTTCAAAATACAATTATGATAATTTTGAGAAATTACCTATTGATGATTATATCTATACCAACTTAACTAAACCATATAATGTTGAGGTTGTTTACAGGTTTGATCGTAGTCATTCAGATATAGCTAAAAATATTTCGCCACCCAAATTAGATCGTGTGCAGCCTGCTGTTGACATGATACTAAAAGGCTTTATAAAGCCCTATGAAAAATTAGGTGGAGAAAGGATGATAAAGTTGTATACACCAAAGCAGTTTGTACTATTTGGGTCGCATGCCTTTAATGATAACGGTAGCCTTACCTTGGGAACCGCAGATGGAGGACGCCGTGTAGTATTGTATGATATTAACAATATCAGTAATACGAATGGAATGGATATTAAGCGCAGATTGCGAACGATCCACCATGAGTTTACCCATATTTTAAATCAATTGATTGCGATCCCACCTTCTTTCCAAACGATTACTGCAGATCATGTAGACAACTGGTTAGCTGCGGAGAATACGGATGCAGAAGCGAAAAGACTCGGCTTTATTTCTCGTTATGCCCGCAGCTCCTATGATGAAGATTTTGCTGAGATGGTAGCACATTTACTAGTTGAAGGTCAGGTCTGGTTTGATAATTATGTGGCAGAAATACCTGAGTCTGTGTATAGGGATAAGATCCTTTTAAAAGAATCCGTTATTCGAGAGTATTTCAGTGCCTACCTGAAAATTAATTTCGCGGCTTTACAAGAAGAGATCCACCGCATACTGCGCGAAGAGTATAATGCTACCTTCCCTGAAGATAGGACCCAAGAGTTGCACTTTAGGTTGATGAATAATAAAATCAATACAATTCGATATACAGCCAATGCAGATTATTTAACAGCTTATGGTAATCCAGCGGCTATAAAATTGATTGTAGAGAATGTGCAGAAAGAGCTTAGAAGGACACAAGCAGCTGGGGTTGTCGATTATCTAGAATTTAGATTTACCAATTCAGAAAATCTCGTCTTAAGAATTGGGTATCGCAATTCAGCAAGTACCGCAGTTAGAACAAGTGATTATTTCTTCAAGATGCAGATTAACCCTTTATCCGCGGAGATTCATTTTACAAAATCTACAGTGAATGGCCTGCATTTTACGGGTAATGGAGCGGTTACGATGTCTGGGTTTGAAAATCATATTTTACCATACCTCACCAATAGAATTTTTATAGCAAGTTGGCTACCTAGCGCTATTCCACCTAGTTCTCCTTTGTATAGAAGTTATGGAGGTTTCTACGTCAAGGGGACGGCCGCCAATTATATTTATGGACCTGTAGTATTAAAGTAAAGGATATGAAAAGAATAATAGTTTTAATATTTGCATCCTTGTTGTTTTTAGGATGTCAGAAGCATCAGGTCGAATTGCTCTTCGACGCTCTTCCAGAAGAAAGAATAGCCGAGAAGCTGCAAGAGTTGCAATCTAAATTGTTGGAGTCGCCAAGTGGTTGGAAGGCCACCCTCAATACAGGTGCCTCCAGTAATTTAGGAGCCTATAGTTTCTATATAGTTTTTGATAAAGATAATGAGTGTAAGATGGTTGGGGACCTCAATGCTGAATCTTCAGCTAATTGGGGAATGAGTACCTATAGAATCCTATGGACAATGAAGGCCTCCTTAATTTTTGACACCTTTAATTATATCACTATGCTTCAGGAGCCGTCCGCTTCCTTTGGGGGGACTGCACCTCATGGCTATCGGTCCGATATTGAGTTTGAATATGTTAATTCTAATGCAGATAGCATATTTATGGTTGGTAAAAAATATCAACACAAGATGGTGCTCACTAAAATATCAGCTGAAAGTAATGACCTTATAAGTAATAAAAAGTTTAAGTCCAAAATTGATGAGGTTACTGCATTCTTCACCCGTAATTTGAATAGCTATTTTGAGCTGGATAATGCTGGAACTAAGTATGCTTTAGCTTTAGATCGATTGACTAAAAGTATTATTATTAATTGGATGGAGGGTACAACTGTAAAATCAGTTAAGTCTGCATATGCTTATAGCCTAGATGGGGCCGATATTTTTCAACCATTAGTGATTAATGGACTGCATTTAGATCGTATTGAAGTGGCTGACGATGGGACTGCCAAAATAGTTTCTGAGCATGATGCCTATAACCTAAAGAACAATTCAGTGCCTATTCTTCCTATTAGTTCCCTATTTGCACACAATAGCACATTTAATGAGCTGAGAATAGAGGGAGCATTTATGCCAGTAGGAATATCTTCCGAGTTTAATACCTTGTGGAGCCAGCAGATCGCCCACTTACAGGCGAACAATGCGTCAATGGTCTCTTTTATTTTTAGGTTAGTAAATTCAAATACAGCTTCTCTACTGGTCAGATTCAATACCGGGGGGTCAACCTATTTGGCACAAGCAGATTATAACTATACACTTTCGAATGGAGAATTGATTCTATCTGCCCCAATCGCTACCAATGGTAATTATAACAATGGTTGGGTGACAGGTAACATTAGAAATTATTTTAGTGGCGGGAAATTTAAAGTGGACTATGTCCCAAGTACCGATCCTAGTGTTGTTAATATTGGGGGACTCTATAAAACGGACAATTTAGGTTCCTTTTTCTATGCAAGGCTGATGCATGATTAATGCACTTTAGAGTATAACTAAAAATTAGGGGCTGTATGATTATTGAAAACATACAGCCCCTTTATAGCTTTTAAGCGTAACGTAAAACTTACTTACTCGCCAGGATGCTGAGCTCTTGAGCTACACGGCCTGCTATTTCTTTAAAGGATTGGACTACTTTTTCATCAGCATCCAAGAGGATAGGGAAACCGTTGTCACCTGCGTCAGCAATAGACTTTACCAATGGGATTTCGCCAAGGAATGGCAAGGCATTGCTTTCCGCTAAACGCTTCCCGCCATCTTTACCAAAGATGTAATATTTATTATCAGGCAGTTCAGCAGGGCTGAAGTAGGCCATATTTTCTACAATACCCAGAATTGGCACATTAATACCTTCCATCTGATACATCGCAATCCCTTTGATGGCATCTGCCAAGGCTACTTGCTGCGGTGTAGTCACGATGACTGATCCAGCAATAGGATAAGTCTGGGATACGGTAATATGAATATCACCTGTACCAGGAGGCATATCTACAATAAGATAATCCAGTTCGCCCCAATCGGTATCCCCAAAAAGTTGCTTGATGGCCGAAGTAGCCATTGGCCCCCGCCATGGAATAGGTTGGTTAGGATCTGTAAAGAAACCTATAGAAAGGAGTTTTAAGCCAAACTTCTCTACAGGTAATATTTTTGTTTTACCTTCCGCATTGATTACCGACTGTGGACGAGTACCTTCTAAGCCAAACATAATAGGTAAAGAGGGACCATATATATCCGCATCTAAAAGACCTGTTTTAGCGCCTGTTTCTGCCAAGGCTAGTGCGAGGTTGCTCGCTACTGTGGACTTGCCCACGCCACCTTTTCCTGAAGAAACTAAGATGATGTTTTTAATCCCTTCGAGTTTTTTATCCTCGCTACTCGCTACATTTGCCGTCATATTGATTTCTGCTTCCACCTCTTTACCAATAAAGAGGGCAATAGCATTACGACAGGCATGTTCAATATGGGCCTTCAAAGGGCAAGCGGGCGTCGTTAAAACTACGTCAAACTTCACCTTATTGGGCAATATTTCAATATTTTGGATCATGTTAAGCGTTACCAAATCTTTTTTTAAATCTGGATCATCCACATGGCCTAAGGCATGTAATACTTGTTCTTTTGTAATCATAATCAAATCGTCTAGTGCAAATGTACATATTGCGTAGGGAAATCTTGTCATCGCTTTGTTGTTAATCCTAGCGGCATGTAGGGCAAGAAGTTTTTTTATAGAAATGGCTTCTGACTAGTACGGGAAGGCAGGCTAGACCGTATATTTGTCAGGGCTTTGTACTAAAAACTGAAAAGGCAGTTGGCAGGAATACTTAAACGAATAATACTTTAAGGGTTTAAAAAAATGTCCTATTTTTAAATCGAAATATATCAGCATGAAGAGCATACTAAAATTACCTTCCATAACCCTTAAGCAAAAGAAAATCCTTGTCCGCATAGGTGCAGCGATGCTTCTTATCGTGCTTATCATAGCAGGTGTTGGCCTGTCTGTACGTGGACGTATGCTAGATCAAGCGATGCAGAAAGCAGAGACAAGCCTTTTGGCTCGTTACAATGTAGTCTTTAAGGCGCATAGCTATAGCTTTACAGGCCTGCGTACTGTCACCTTTAAAGACATTGTGCTACAGCCGATCGGTAGAGATACCCTTGCACGTATGGAATCCATGGCAGTATCTGTACGCCTATGGCCCTTACTCTTTGGCGATGTAAAGCTTGGGAACTTAGCTTTAAAGAATAGCCTTGTGACCTTAGTAAAGCGAGATAGCATCAGCAACTACGACTTCTTATTTAAGAAAAAGGAAAAGGAGCCAAAGCCAGAGACCACTGAAAGGAATTATGCGGCCCTGATAGATGATGTGCTAAAAAAGGTATTCTTCAAAATACCTCGGGACATGGAAATTGATAACTTTGAGCTTTCCTACCGTGATGATAGCCTTTATCAACGTATCCGCTTACCGCAGGCCGTTATTGATGGCGGTGACTTTGAGACGAGTTTATTTCTGAACGATCATGATGCGCAGTGGAACCTTTCGGGGCATGTAAACCCGGATCGTCAGGAGCTCAATGTGACTGTAGCTTCCGACAAAGAAAATGTAGAGTTGCCGCTGTTACGAAAGAAGTTTGGGCTAGGACTAAGCTTTGATAAGTTGATGTTTGCCCTGCATAAGGTGAAGCGAGAAAGTAGAGACTCGCTAACCATAGCAGGCGCCTGGTCTTTCAACAACCTGCGTATTAACCATAGACGACTCTCAGAGAAAGAAATTCTTTGGCCAGCCGCATCGGGAGAAGGGCAGATTAACCTCGGTAAATTGATGATGGAGGTGGATCCACGCAGTAAGATTCAGGTAAAGGATTTTCAATTTCAACCGCATGTGCAGTTTGTTGCCAAGCCTCAGAAGCAGCTTTCCCTGTCCATACATACGGGGATGTTTGAGGCCCAAGATATGTTTGATGCTATTCCAAAGGGCCTTTTTGAAGCCCTAGATGGGGTACAAGTTGCAGGGAAGATTGCCTACGACCTTGACTTTACGGTTAATTTTGACAACCCAGAGAAGCTTCTATTTAGCTCCAAGATGGATGACCGTGCCTTGAAGATCAAGCAATGGGGGAAGGCTAATATTGGCCTTATGAATACTGATTTTACCTACAATGCTTACGAGGACTCCGTCTTAATGCGCGCAATAGTCCTAGGACCAGCAAACCCCAAGTTTACTCCCCTTGGCCAGATCGCTCCAATCCTAAAAAAGACAGTTTTAAATACTGAAGATCCCTATTTTTATCAGCATAAAGGATTTGAGGAAGAAGCCTTCAAGCTATCGATTGTGACCAATATTAAAGAGCGTAAATTCAAAAGAGGCGCAAGCACAATATCCATGCAATTGGTCAAAAATGTATTCCTCAATCGGAACAAGACCATGATGCGGAAGTTCGAAGAAATCCTTTTGGTATGGCTAATGGAAGCCTCTAAGGAGGTGAGCAAGGATAGGATGCTGGAAGTTTATTTCAATGTGATTGAATGGGGGAAAAATGTATACGGTATACAAGAAGCTGCGGCATATTACTTTGGTAAAAAGCCCAGTGAGCTGACAATTGGCGAAAGCCTCTTCTTATCCAGTATTGTCCCCCGCCCTAAAACAGGATTAGGATCTTTTGATTATACGGGGCACTTACGTCCATGGGTGCAAAGGCACTTTAACACCTATGGCTATATTATGAATAAAAGGGGGCAGCTGAGTGATGAAATAGTACCGGCAAGCTATGGCTTTTACGATGTAGTCCTGCAAGCTGGGCTAAGGCCTGCACGACCTATTGGCCAGCTAGATACGCTAAATTATGACCTTGATGAAAATCAAGAAGCTATTATTCAAGAGTTCGAAAGGGATGATGCTATACGGAAAAGCTTAATGAACAAGCTGTTTAAAGAAGAACCCAAAATAGAAGAACAAAAATGAAACAAATTCAAATAGGGGAGCTCCACTTTGAGCTATTTATTGATTATGAACAAATACAGAAACGTACCCGTTTAATTGGGCTTGATATAAGCTTAAAGTATGCAGACAAGAACCCCGTCTTTATTGGCGTCTTAAATGGCAGCTTTATGTTTATGGCAGACTTGATGAAGGAAGTAGATACGCCTTGCGAACTGTCTTTTGT
>JASLCA010000092.1 GCA_030146225.1 Sphingobacterium sp.
GCAAAAGAAAGGGTGTTCGAATAATCAATTCGAGCAGCTCCTTCTTTACCAATTTTAGTGGTGATGACAATAACCCCATTGGAAGATCGCACCCCATAGATAGAAGCCGCAGAAGCATCCTTAAGTACAGTCATTGTCTCAATATCGTTGGGGTTGAGAGCCGTTAAGTCGCCTTCGAAAGGCATTCCATCCAAAACAATTAAAGGAGCCGCTTCCGCATTTAGTGTAGAGCGTCCACGCACTTCCAAGCCTACGGAATTATTCTTATTTTGTGGATTATCCTTGTTTTGGTTTAGATTTAAACTCATCCCTGGCAGTAGGCCTTCAACCCGTTCCAAAAAGTTGGTTTGAAGACGGCCTTCCATATCCTTAGCTGTTACCTGCGAAAAAGATCCCGCAGCTCTTTCCTTACTGATCTTTTGGTATCCCGTGTTTACCACGACAGCGATCTCATCTAACTGTGCATCTTTAGTCTTTAAGACAAGATTGCCCATATCAGCTTTGGCATTAAGCACAAGCTCTTCGTACCCCAGACAAGTAATTTCTATCTGCTGGTCCTGAAGACCATTACTTACAAACCGAAAGTAACCATCCGCATCCGAGGTTGATCCGATTTTACTGCCCTTAATGCGCACAGTAACGCCGCGTACAGGCTTGCCGTTGTTATCCAACACCCGACCAGAAACAGGTTGTTGCTGTAGCTTACCCATGTTATTACCTGAGCCTGTCAAAGTCTGCGTATTCAACTTATTCAGCTTGGCGATCTCCGTAATAACAATTGTCTTGTTATCGATGGCATAGGTGAGCTGTAATGGCGCCAAAATATGTTGCAATGCATCCGCTAGGGATTCATTTTTAAGCGCTACATTGACTTTGGTCTGCGGGTTAACATCTTTAGCAGCCCATAAGTAATGATAGCCAGTTTGCTTATTAATAGTTAAGAAAACTTGACGCAATGAAGTTTCCCCCTTTTTTATAGTTACCTGCTGAGCAAGCCCGGTTGCAGAGAGTTGAACCAATAAAAAGGTCATCGAAAAAATTGTCAAAGACACCCGCATAATCATTTTCTTCCATAGCTTTCTGCTTCTAAATAAATCGCAGAAAGCATATTCTTTAAATTCATTAGTATAAGCGTCTTCCCGACGATTATACTTTCCATAATTGTTATACATTTGTTTAGGTTAAAAAATTAGTAGTACATTAGTTTTAGCCCTCTGGGCAGCAGCGCCGCAAACGCCGCTGCCCTTCTTACTTTTATTCTTATTTTCTTATCACATAGACCTTTCTCCCATCGTATTTAAAATATATTTTGTTCGTTTTTTCTAATAAATCCAATAAATCCTTAAGCTTCCCAAAACGCGGAACCATTGCTTCAAAAGGCATAGCATTCAGGCTAAGGTCTTCTATCACAAAATCCACATCATACCATCTGCCTACTTGCCTTAGTACCTCATCCAGTGGCTCAGCCTGAAAAACAAAATAACCTTCCTTCCAAGCCAGAACCGTAGAAAGATCTACCCTGCGCTTGAGAAGCTGATTTTCAGCCGCAAAGCCCTGCTCACCCGCATGCAAGACTAAGGAGCCCTGAGCAGCAGTTAATTGTACGCAGCCCTCCACTAAGGTGGTATAGGCTTTTTTATCCGCTGGATAGGCTTTCACATTAAAATGCGTTCCCAATACATGCACGACTTGTTTGTCCACAACAACCTTAAAAGGCTTAAGCCCCTGTTGTCCAGAGGAAGTCGCAAGCTGCTTTGGCTGTATTTCAAAATAAGCCTCTCCGGCAAGCTCTACCCTACGTTCTTTTTCATTTTCATGATAAGCCATATGGGTAGCAGCGTTCAGCCATACCTTAGAGCCATCAGGCAAGGTCATACGGTATTGTCCAGCTCTTGGGACGGTCAATTCAAAACTTGAAAAATTCAAGGGTTTATCCTTTTCAGCAAGCACAGCATTCCCATCTTCATAGCGCATGCTCGAATCCAACACCAAGCCAACTTGATGCGCGCTCAATGCGACCACCGTTCCATCATCTAGGGTAATATAGGCCTGATCTTTCCCAGGCTGAATTTCCGCCAAGGCTAGGTCCGATACTTTTTCATTGGAGTCAATCCACTGCTTAGCAGCAAAAACAAGGAGTATAGCTGCTGCAACGGATACCCATAAAGACCAGGAACGTACTAGAGTACGTGGTTTTTCGGACTGCGTAATATGTAGAAGTTGACGCTCCCAAGCCGCAGCAAGGGGGAACTCATCCATAGATTTTACAGCCGCAGCAAGTTGCTCCTGATCACAGAGATAATTGTACAGCCGCTCATTGGCCACATCTTCTTTGCGCCAATTTTCCAATAACAGCTTATCCGTCTCGCTCAATGAAGACAAACGGTCAGCTTTTAGTATGCGCACAATTTCTTTAGGGTAGTCATCCATAACTTATTATCATTAGAACAGAAAAAGCGCAGCAGATCTCTAAAGCCATTCGCAAAAAATTAGCAAACAACTTAATATCAGGGAGATAATTTTTAAAAAACAGAAATTAGAAGGAATCCAAAAATAGCAGCAAAAGCCAGAGCTGCTCCATAGACAAAATATCTTTTAGCAAGGCAATACCGCGCTGCTTCTGATTATATACCGTACTTGTAGTTATCGCCATTTCCTCAGCAACCTCTTGCGTGCTTAAGCCATCGATAAACAACAATTGCATCACCTTTCTACATTGAGTAGGCAATTTCTCAATAGCTTGATGTATAGCTTGAATAGTTTCCGAGTAAATAATTTGTTGCGTAATCGGCAACTCCACCCAATCTTGATCATCCACAAACTTTGCAGCCTTAGATTTTAAACGCTTCTCTTTATCAAAAGCATTTAAAGCAGCATTTTTACAGCTGATAAACAAAAAAGAACGAATGGTAGGCAGATTGGGAAAATCTGTACGCCTATCCCAAACTTTTAGAAAGATATCTTGTACAATTTCTTCTACAAGAAAGCTATCCAATCCCATTTTAGAAAGAAATAGACATAAAGGACGATAATAACGACCAAAAAGTTGTTGGTAGGCATTCCTATTGCCCGCAATAAAACCTAAGTAAATCTGATCATCCCCCTTGGCCTCAGCAATTAATTCCACATGCCAATATTAGGGATTTTTAAATAAACTATTAACAAATTTGTCTAAACATCATAACCAACAAGAGCGAGAAACAACTCAATAATAACACTCAAAACACTAACAGATAGATAGTTAATACAAAAACAAGAAAGCGATTTTAATTTGAAATAGGACTTAAAAGTTACATAAACAACTGTGAATGTAATATTTACCAAAGCGCTAGACCAAGCAGCA
>JASLCA010000117.1 GCA_030146225.1 Sphingobacterium sp.
GTCACTCGTCACTGGTTACTCGTCACTCTACACTTCTTAAAACCTCAAGTCTCGTCACTAATCACTCCTCACGCTATATAACACTCGTTGGACTACACTTCTTTTCCTGATCAAATAGCCTGCTGCTTGAGCGCTCTAAAGTTTAAGCTCTTATGCGATTAACTCCGGAACAATCGCTCTAATTTTCTCCGCATAAATATGTACCTTTGCAGGCTAATGGGTACAGAACTAGACAACGGAATTAAGCCATACAATCACTATGGTGCTTATTTAAAAGAAAAATACAATGGCCAGCGTGTTTTTAAGGTAATTGTAGACGCCAATTTTACTTGTCCTAACCGGGATGGTACGAAGGGGTATGGGGGATGTACCTACTGTAATGTGGATTCATTTACACCTGATACTGCACGTAAAATTCCATCTATTCGGGAGCAGGTTGAAAATGGCATTGAGCGCGCACGTCGTTCCTACGGTGCTGAAAAATTTATTATATACTTCCAGCCGAATACCAATACTTATGCGCCTACGCATCTCCTAAAGATGATGTACGATGAAGCCTTGAGCATTGATCCGGAGAATACTGTGGGTCTTTCTGTTGGTACACGTCCGGATTGTCTTGATTTTGAGAAGATTGCACTCTTGGAATCTTATACAGATCGCTTGCATGTGGATTTAGAGATGGGCATGGAGTCTATCTATGATGATACCCTGGAGCAGATCAATAGAGGCTGTTCGCACCAAGAGTTTGTAGACATTATGAAACTATTGGATGGTACCAAGCTGGAGATATGTGTACACACGATTTTTGGCTTCCCTTGGGAGACCGAGGAGATGATGCTGGCTTATGCAGACGAGATCAACAAGCATCCGAGCATTACTTATGTGAAGTTACACCATTTACATATTGTTGAGGGCTCGATTATGGGCGTGAAGTTTAAGCGAGAGCCTTTTAAATTGTTTACCATCGAAGAGTACACGGAATTCTTAAGTAAGTTTATTCCCTTGTTACGTCCGGATATTATTATACAGCGTATTTTTGGGATTGCTGATCGGGAATTATTGATCGCTCCAAATTGGGGCTGGCCAAAGTCTAAGATTCAGACCCATATCGACAAAGGATTAGAATTAAGAGCTGTAAAACAAGGCAGCCAATATATAGGTTAACAAAAAAGGCTTGCAAATTTGCAAGCCTTTTTTGTTATCTCAGTAGTCTTATTGTTCTACAATAGTCTTTAAATCGGCTGGCGAATAGTTAACGGATTTAAGGGTTTTGTTATCCGCTGTACGGAACACAAGGTATAAGCCATCTACTTCTTTGTAATAAGATTCTACACCTTTTGCAAGGTAATGCGCTTGGGTCGCTTGTGCTTCTGCCTCATCTTTACAGGCCTTACTCATATTTGAACGCTGTACCTCTTCGAATAGGGCATTGAATTTATCCTTCAATCCAAATTCTAGTACTGCTCCTGATAATACATATTGTATATCACATAAAGCATCTGCAATTTCTACTAGGTCTTTATTATCAATTGCTTCTTGCAATTCATTCAATTCTTCAGCAATTAAGGACACACGTAGTTTGCATCTTGCTTCCGAAGGAATTGTTGGCTCTTCAAGTATAGGGTGTTGAAATGTTTTGTGAAACTCAGCTACAGAAGTAAGCGTTTTAGGATCTGTCATATCATAAAAATTTTGTTAAAAATACGAAAACTTTAAGCAAGAAAAAAGGTGCTTTAATAAGCACCCTTTCTTTATTTAATTAAATGTTTTATCTGGACGAGTTCGCGCTCTTCCAGGTAACGCCATCTACCTCTTGGTAAATCTTTTTTGGTAAGATTTGCATACACCACGCGATCAAGTTTAATAACTTCATAGCCTAATGATTCAAAGATACGACGTACAACACGGTTCTTTCCAGAGTGAATCTGAATGCCCACCTCTTTCTTACTTCCTCCTTGTACGTAACTTAAGTCATCTGGTTTAATTAAACCATCTTCCAGTTCAATACCGAATTCTATTTTATTAAAATCTCCCTGCGCAAGGTTTTTGTTCAGTTCTACATTGTAGATCTTACTGATATTGTTGCGAGGGTGCGATAATTTCTCTGCTAGATTACCATCATTTGTCAATAACAAAAGCCCGGTAGTATTTCTATCTAAACGACCAACAGGGTAGATACGCTCCTTAGTAGCTTTAGCTACCAACTGCATAACTGTTCTACGCTCTTGTGGATCATCCGTAGTCGTGATATAGTCTTTTGGTTTGTTTAATAAAACATAGACCATCTTCTCACGCTTCAAACGCTCGCCATTGTATTTGATCTCGTCTTTAGCTGGGTCTACACGGGTTCCTAGTTCAGTAACTACTGTCCCGTTTACACTTACTACACCTGACTCGATCAACTCATCAGCCTTACGTCTAGAACAAACACCTGAATTGGAGATATAACGGTTCAAACGAATTAAGCCGTCATTTTTAGGATCATTGACTGCCACCTTTCTTCTTGGACCAGTTTGTCTAGCTTCTCCAGTGTAGTTGTCTGTTCCGAATTTCCCAGAACCTCTTTTAGCAAAGGAATTGCCTTCTTCAGTATCTCTGCCTTCTGCTCTGTAGCCTTCTCCCTCAGGTCTGCCATAAGGCTTGCGATCCGACTTGTCGAACTTGTTGAAAGGACGAGCACCAGCACGGCCTTCGCTGTTCGCTGGTCTGTCATAGGAGGTTCCAACTGCTCTGCTATCTTTATTATATGGTTTTCTATCTGATTTCTCAAACTTACTAAATGGACGACTTCCTGCGGAACGGCTATCCTCTCTATCCGGTCTGTTAAACGGACGTGAACCAGCACGGCTATCATCGCCACCTGCTCTATTGAATGGCTTTCTATCGGATTTTTCAAACTTGTTGAATGGACGTGAACCGCCACGACTATCTTCTGCGCCTGCTCTATTGAATGGCTTTCTATCGGATTTGTCAAACTTGTTGAAAGAACGCTCTCCGCCACGGCTGTCATCAGCTCCGGCTCTATTGAACGGCTTTCTGTCGGATTTTTCAAACTTGTTGAATGGACGACCTCCTCCACGACTATCTTCTCCAGCATTTCTATTGAAAGGCTTTCTGTCAGACTTGTCAAATTTGTTAAATGGATGATCTTTACTTTTGAAATCAGATTTTTCAAATCTTGATTTTCCAGAAGTAGTACTGCCGAATGGTTTTCTGTCGTTTGATGATGATGAATTTGGACGACTTGAACCACCCTTAGACTTGAAGCTTTCTGAGTTGCCTCTGCTTTTTTTGGAGTTGTCCTCGCGACTGTTCCTTTTATTATTGAATGGCATAATTTTTCGAAATTAAGCTACAAAGGTAGGGCTTTTAATCGGTTTGACGAAATAAAGATTCGGACTAAGCTAATGTGCCTAAGGCATGTAGCCTTTGTTAGGAAGAAACGCCTTTAGAGCCCGTTCTAGCTAACTGTTTGTTTTATAAATAAATAGTTTGTAGCTTTGTACCCTGAAAATTGTACCAAGCTATTTTTGAACGACTTTAGGTTTTTTAAGTATAGAAAATCGAGTTGCGGATAGATAGCAGTAAGGGATTGAATGAATAGAAAAAAAGTACTATGCTGTAGTATGGTTTTGTCAGTAATGCTCTTGTCAAAGCTATACTCTAACGCAAAATTGGAGTCTGAAAAGGACCCGATCAAAAAAGTTCTGTTAGAACAATTGGATAAAAAGAGGAAGCTTATAGCCCTCTCTCCTGAAAAACAAAAGGAAGCTTATTATAGCTCCATAACTTTTGCCAACGAACGCGTCCCACTTGCGAATGTATCCGTGGAGACGAAATTCGAAAAGTATTTGGCAAGGTTTTCTTTTCGCAAGCAGCAGTCGTATGACCTGCACAAGAAGGCCGAAAAGCATCTGCCTCAGATTGCTGCAATCTTGAAGTCTTATGGGATTCCTGAAGACTTTAAATATATTCCTTTAATAGAAAGCGATATGTCCCCTGATGTGGTATCACATAAAGGAGCTGGTGGTTATTGGCAGTTTATGCCTGCTACCGCGCGTCTCTATGGCTTAAAGGTGGGAGCTGGAGTGGATGAACGTAGAGACTTAATTAAGTCTACACATGCCGCAGCACGCTACATCAAAAGTCTGCACAAGGAGTTCAATGATTGGACCCTCGCCGCAGCAGCCTACAATGTAGGAGGCGGAAGTCTTAGGGCTTCGATTCGTAGACAAGGAGTGGCTAACTATTATGGTTTAAAACTCAACCAAGAAACTGGTGCATATGTCTACAAATTGCTTTCTGTAAAACAAGTGATTGAGAATCCGAATAAACATGGGTATAAGCGCTATGCTGAGTCCCGTGATAAATTCCAAAGCATAAATGAAAAGAATCTGCTGTAAAGCCTAGATTTTATTCAAGAATTAAAAGGGCCATCCGAAAGGATGGCCTTTTTTTTTGAAAATTTAAAACTAACCCTTTGAAGTTTTGTTGTTCTCTAAAGTGAATGTCATGCTTAGGTCAGGATAGGCAAATTGCCTGTGCGGCCACGACCTAGCTGAAGGAAGCTATTAATCAATTTTAGAGGCTATGGAATAAAAGATTTTTCCGCTTTACGCCTAGTTTAAATGTATTAAAAGGCGATAAATCCAAAATGTGATTTATTTCATTTTTTTTAAAAATCTATATCATTAGAATGTCATAAAAAAAGGATAAATTTACTTTATAATCAAGAATATATAGTATGCAGTTAGAACAATTTAATTACGACAACAAGATTGTTCGCAACTTTGCGGTTGCAACGATCGTTTGGGGGTTGGTCGGGATGTCTGTAGGATTGCTTATCGCGACCCAGCTAATTTGGCCAGAGATGAACTTTTTAAATCAGTACACCACTTATGGTAGGATTCGCCCATTGCATACCAATGCGGTGATTTTTGCATTTGTGGGGAATGCTATTTTTATGGGAGTTTATTACTCCTTACAGCGTGTACTTAAAGCCCGTATGTTTAGTGATGCACTAAGTAAGATTCACTTCTGGGGTTGGCAGTTAGTAATCCTACTCGCAGCGATTACATTACCGCTCGGTTTTACCACTTCACATGAGTATGCTGAATTGGAATGGCCTATTGATATTTTACTTGCAGTTATCTGGGTGACTTTCGGCGTGAATATGTTTGGTACCATTATCAAACGTCGTGAAAGACATATGTATGTGGCTGTATGGTTCTATATTGCAACCTTTGTAACCGTTGCAGTACTGCATATTGTGAACTCTATACAATTGCCAATTAGTTTGGGAAAAGGTATTTATGTGTATGCAGGTGTGCAGGATGCACTTGTACAATGGTGGTACGGGCATAATGCGGTTGCATTTTTCTTGACTACGCCATTCTTAGGAATGATGTACTACTTCTTGCCTAAGATGGCAAATCGTCCAGTGTATTCCTATAAGTTAAGTATTCTACACTTCTGGTCTTTAATCTTTATCTATATCTGGGCAGGTCCCCATCACCTTTTATATACCTCATTGCCTTCATGGGTACAATCTTTAGGGGTAGTATTCTCGATTATGCTGATTGCACCAAGTTGGGGAGGTATGGTAAATGGACTGTTAACACTTCGTGGTGCCTGGGATAAGGTACGGACAGAGCCTATGCTGAAATTTATGGTGGTGGCCTTAACAGGCTATGGTATGGCAACCTTTGAGGGGCCTATGCTTTCCTTGAAACAGGTGAATGCTATTGCCCACTTTACAGACTGGATTCCAGCTCACGTACATGTTGGAGCTTTGGGATGGAATGGTTTCTTAACCTTTGCTGTACTGTACTATATTATTCCTAAGATTTATAAAACGCCATTATTCTCTCAGAAATTGGCAAATACACACTTCTGGATTGGTACCCTTGGGATATTGTTCTATGCAATTCCAATGTATTGGGCTGCTGTTGTGCAAGGGCTTATGTGGAAAGAGTTTACGCCAGAGGGAGTTTTGAAATACCCTAACTTTTTGGCGACTACTTTAGAAATCTTACCCATGCATATGATGCGTGCCTTTGGGGGCGCACTTTATCTAGCAGGGGTGGTTATTATGACTTACAACTTAATCAAAACGATGAAGGTTGGGAAGTTACAAGCCGATGAGCCTGCAGAAGCACCAGCTCTAGCGCCAATGACCGTTATTGAGCCTACGCAGCACCGTCGTCTAGAACGTAAGCCGATGTTGTTTATGGTACTTGCCTTGGTCGCAATTCTAATTGGGGGTATTGTGGAGATGATTCCAACCTTTACAGTAAGCGATAATATTCCTAAGATCGCTTCGGTGAAGCCTTATACTGCATTGGAGATTCAAGGTCGAGATTTATATATACGGGAAGGCTGTGTGAATTGTCATACCCAGACGGTACGTCCATTCCGTTCAGAAACTGCACGTTATGGCGAGTACAGTAAGGCTGGCGAGTTTATCTACGATAGACCATTCTTATGGGGATCTAAGCGTACAGGACCAGATTTACACCGTATAGGTGGCAAGTATCCTGATAAATGGCATTTCGATCACTTATTAGATCCTACGATTACTTCTCCAGGAAGTATTATGCCTGCTTATCCTTGGTTGATTGATCAAGAGCTAGACAACAGCATTTTGGTTGCCAAGTTGAAAGGTTACCGGACTTTAGGCGTGCCTTATACGGATGCCGAGATTGAAAATGCACTTGCTGACTTAGCTAAACAAGCTGCGCAAATTAATAAGGAGTTGATTGCGAATGATGTGAATATTGCTCCTGATCGCGAAATCATTGCAATGATTGCTTACTTGCAACGCTTGGGTACAGATATTAAAGCAGAGGTTAAGCCTGCTGCTGCGACGAATGAACAAGAATAAAATAGACGCATATGTTTAAGCAAATAACAACGTTGAACGGAGATGAGATTTATCTTATTATCTCCCTATGGATCTTCTTGGTGTTTTTTATCCTTGTTGCTTTTATGCTTATCTGGATGAAAAAGGATCATATTAATTATATGAAGGATATCCCCTTTCAAGATGACGAAAAACAAAATGATCAACAAGCTGAATAGATATTGATATGATGAATTTATTATTAACTGTAGATAGCACGGCGAAAGCATCCGAATGGATGCTTGGCTCTGGCAATCTTTATAGCGATGTGTTGGTGCTTGTGTTGATTTTAGTGATGGTAGCCTTATTAGCCACTGCTTTGGTTGTGCACAAAGCCTTTAAGTCGATTATTGGATTGACAATGCCAGAACTTGCTAAGGCCGAGCAAAAGAAAACACGCAAGAAGACGGATTGGACAGCTATTTGGAACAAGCTTTTAAGTTTGAGTCCGATAGAAGAAGAGAAGGATCTTGAAATTGATCACGATTACGATGGGATTAAGGAGCTGGACAATCCAATTCCGATCTGGTTTAACGCCTTGTTCTATTCGACCATTTCATTTGCTGTAGTCTATTTATTAATCTACCATGTATTTGGTTGGGGAATGAATCAGGATCAAGAGTATGTTATGGAGATGGCGCAGGCTGAGGCTGCTAAGAAAGCTTATTTAGCGCAGGCGGCCAACCTAATCGATGAGTCCTCTGTAACGGTAGATTTCTCTATGGCTCCTGCTGGGAAAGCCATCTTTATGGCCAACTGTGCGGTATGTCATGGGAATAGTGGTGAGGGGGGAATTGGTCCCAACTTAACCGATAGAAACTGGTTGCATGGCGGAGAGATTAAGGATGTTTTTATAGTGGTTAAATATGGCGTGCCGGATAAAGGAATGGTTCCTTGGGAACAAACCCTGACCCCAGCGCAGATTGCAGAGGTAAGTAATTATATCTTAACGCTACGCGATACAAAACCAGCAAATCCAAAAGCTCCGCAAGGAGGTGAGGTGGAGTATGAATCTGCTGATGCAAAGGCTGATGCAGAAGCTCCAGATGAAGCCAAGGCTGAGTCTATCTAATTTTTATTCCATAAAAGAGACGCGATATGAGTACGGCAGTAAGTAGTAATTCGGCAAAGCCTGCTAAAAAGCAGAAGAAGAGGAAATGGATATATGCGAAAAAGCCAGGTGGCAAACTGTATAATTACCGTCAACTATTCGGATATAGCTTACTGCTGTTCTTTTTTATTGCACCTTTTTTAAAGATAAATGGCAACCCGTTCTTAATGTTCAACATCCTAGAGCGGAAGTTTTCTATCCTGGGAAATATCTTTTATCCACAAGACTTACATATAGCTGTCTTCGGGATGCTAATTGTTATGGTATGTGTGGTACTCTTTACGGTGGTATTCGGTCGTATATGGTGCGGCTGGGCTTGCCCGCAAACCATCTTTATGGAGTTAATCTTCCGTAGGATAGAGTATTGGATTGAAGGGGATTGGACGCAGCAGCGGAGGCTGAATGAAGGGCCGGATACAGATGCGCGCGCCTGGAAAAAGCTGATCAAGCATGTTATCTTCTTTTTAATTGCCTTTATTATCTCCAACCTCTTTCTATCCTATGTAATAGGCGTGGAGGCGCTGTATAAGATTATGACCGATCCTATTAATGCGCATCTAGGTGGTTTTATCTCTATACTCGTATTTGCTTCTGTGTTTTATGCTGTATTTGCGCATATACGCGAGGTTGTGTGTACCACCATCTGTCCTTATGGACGCTTGCAGGGGGTATTGCTTGACGATCATAGTATTACAGTAGCTTATGATGTAAATAGAGGCGAACCTCGGGGAAGGTTGAGTAAGGACCCAGAAAGCACGAATGGAGATTGTATTGATTGTAACCTCTGTGTGAATGTATGTCCAACGGGGATTGATATTCGCAATGGCTTGCAGATGGAATGCGTAAGCTGTACAGCCTGTATAGATGCATGTGATGCTGTAATGGAGAAGATTGACAAGCCTAAACGATTAATAGGTTTCTTCCCTATGGGCGAAATCACTAAGGCCGAAGGCTATAAGCGAAACAATACCCGCGCAATTGCCTACTCCTTAGTATTGGTCGCTTTAATGGGCGTATTTGTAGCGATGATATTTTCCCGTACAGATATTGATGGTCGCTTGCTACGCGCTAAGGGAAGTTCCTATCAGCTCTTGGACGATGGCATTGTAAGCAATCTCTATACCTTGGAGCTGATCAATAAGTCGAGTAAGAATATTCCATTTAGCATTGAGAGTGTAGACGCTGCGTTTACGGTGAAGGTCGTCAATCCGATTCACGAAATCCAAAAGGATAAGGCGGTCACCATTAGTTTCTTCTTGCAGAAGCCTAGGTCCAAAGTGGAGCAGTATAAGCAAGATATTAAGATTAACATCCTGTCTGAAGGACGTGTAGTAGAGAAGTTGAAAACTACCTTTATCGCGCCTACAGACTTAAAATAAAAACTATGAATTGGGGAATAAGAATAATCGTTGTACTAGGTTTATTTATGACCTTTATAATTTCTGTGGTTGTCTATATGACCAATCATGACAAGGACTCTTTAATTGATAATGACTATTATGAAAAGAGTTTGACATATGATGAGGTCTACAATAGACGGATGAATCTACAAACGGATCATGCGACCCCTGTAGTAAGGGTCAGTCAAGATACCTTGTATGTAAGCTTTCTAAATGCAGACAATCAAGGACAGCTACAGTTTAAACGACTTTCTGATGCCAGCCAGGATATTACTTTGCCTTTTACCACGCAGAGTAAGAATTATCAGATCCCAGTAGCATCCTTTATTAAAGGAAGTTGGGACTTGGATGTGGCTTGGGAGAGTAATCACAAAGCCTATATTTCGTCGCATCGCATTACGCTCTAAGGATGACCTACCTGTACTTAGCTTTTTTTATGGGCTTGTTTGGCAGTATTCACTGTGCCGTAATGTGCGGCCCTTTGTTGATTGCTATCAACGGTCAAGACAGTTTCTCTTGGTCCAATCTATTTAATAAGCTCCTGTACCAAAGCGGACGTATTGCTGTGTATGCTTTACTGGGTTTAATCTTTGGGCTATTTGGAAACCTTGCCATTGTGCAGGGCTGGCAGCAATATTTTAGCCTGTTTATCGGCTTAATCTTAATGCTTATAGGCCTGTTTTATCTGTTTGGTAAGAAAAATTCTAAGTTGCTTTCGCTTCAGACCCAGATGATTCAACCCTTTGTAAAGCTTATGGGGCGTTGGCTCTATCGACCTGGAGGTTCCTTTGTTGCCGGGATGCTCAATGGGATCTTACCCTGTGGGATGGTGTATATGGCCTTGGCTTCTGCTATGAATGCCAGCAGCCTGCAAGGAAGCATGTCCTTTATGATCTTGTTTGGCCTGGGCACGCTACCTTTATTAATGCTTTTCTCGGTGTTGGCATACTTTCCAAGAAATGCTTTTAGGAAAGGTTTTAACAAATTCTTGCCTTTCTTTTACTTAGTTATGGGGCTTTGGTTTGTCCTCCGTGGTGCAAACTTGGATATCCCGTATTTAAGTCCATTGCTCTACCTAGATGGGGCGATGAATTGTGCTTAAGCTTGTCTTAATTGGCCTGCCTAATCCTAGCCTTAACAACGCGTAATCTTTAAATAATTCTTATATTCGAAGATTACAGTCTTCAACTGGTACGTTATTTGTAAAAACATGCACAATTGTTTATGGAATATGTACAACAAATTCTAGCTTTTATTCAGCAATGGTATTGGATACCCTTACTCTTTATCTATGTAGGGGTTATCAGTACAATACTTATTGAGAATGGGAATCCCAACAAGACCATCTCTTGGGTCTTGGTTATTGTCTTTGTGCCTATCGTGGGCTTAATCCTCTATTATTTGTTTGGACAAAAGTATACCAAGGTAAAGAACCTCAAGAAGGTGAATGCTAGCCAAGCTACCCGCTTGAGTAGTGAATGGGAAAGACTTGAGCCTTATATGGAAAAGGATATTCAAAGTATTCGGGAGAATATTGGAAACCTTTCCCGCGTATTTACATTTCTAAAAAATGAGCGCTTGTCTTCACCTACTATTGGGAATCAGGTCAAACTCCTGATTAATGGGGAAGAAAAGTTTGCCTTCTTCCTCGAGTCCTTGCGGGCGGCTACGCACTCGATTCACTTGGAATATTATATCTATGAGCTAGATACTATTGGCAAGGAAATTCTGGAGATTCTAGAAGCCAAGGCAGCAGCTGGGGTAGCAGTACGTCTAATCGTGGATAACTTTGGTTCGCCAATGCTTGTCAATCATATGAAAAGGAAGAAAAACTCGAAAATAGAGTTTAAATCCTTTATGCCCGTAACCTTTGCCTCGCTAGCCAACAGCAACTACCGTAACCACCGTAAGATTGCGGTAATAGATGGTATGGTGGGCTATGTGGGCGGAATAAATATTTCGGATCGTTATATTAATCAAGCTACTACAAGTAGAGCTGATTACTGGCGTGATACCTCCGTTAGAATTGAGGGCGTCGGTGTGAATATGTTGCAAATTAGTTTTTGGAATTCTTGGAACTTGGCTGATGGAAAGCCATTTCTCTTGGCTGACGGCTATCTGCAAAATATTCGTGCCGAAAACAAATTGGGCTCGGCGGCGGTCTCCTTTGTCTACAGTGACCCAAGCTCTTTAGGGCCTTTTAATATGGAAGCCATCTTAATTGGGATAGGGGAGGCGGATGCGAAGATACAATTGGTAACCCCCTATTATATTCCATCGGATGAATTGGCAACTGCCTTAAAGGTGGCTGCTGCGGCTGGGATTGAGGTGGAGCTTATGCTACCCAAGAGATCAGACTCCTATATTGTGCAACATGCAAGCCTGTCCTTTATCCGGCCCTTGTTGGAGCGCGGGGTTAAAGTCTATTTTTACAACAAAGGATTTATTCATGCCAAGACCATAAATATTGATGGGAAGCTCTCCTATATCGGGACGGTCAATCTGGATACCCGAAGCTTCTATATTAATTATGAAATAGCAGCCTTAATCTCTGAAAAGGCCTTGTGTAGTCAATTGGAAGCGCAGTTTGAGCTGGACAAGGCTGACTGCGAGTTGATGACTTTGGCAGAATGGCGCAACAGAAAAGCATGGAAAAGAGGCATTGATTCTGTCTGTAGATTATTAGCTCCTTTGTTATAAGCTGTTAAAATTCTTCGCCTTTGCTATAAAATGAATATATTTAGCTTCTCCAAAAGCTATATTGTTGATGAAAAAAATTACAATCTTATTTCTGGTTTTCCTTTGGGCAGGTTTGTCTACACAAAGTTATGCACAGCAGAAGCCAACTATACCTATTAATACCGTCGTGGAAAAAGTGCAAAAGTACTTCGGCGTGTATCCTGTTGAGAAGATTCACCTACACTTTGATAAGCCTTACTATGCAGTGGGCGATACCCTCTGGTTTAAAGGTTATTTAAGCCAAAACCTCTATGAATATACCCCGAGTAAAATAATGTATGTGGAGGTCTTGACCAGTAAGGATTCACTTATTCAAACGCTGCGTATTCCCTTGCAAGGGAATGTAGGTCAAGGACAGCTGGTGTTAGATCCCCAGTTTGTTGCGCAGGATAACTATAGGTTTAGGGCCTATACAAAATGGATGGCTAATTTTGATAACAGCTACTTCTTTAATAAGATTGTGCCCATTGGAGATGCAATAAATAAGAAGCTTGCAGCTCAGATCAGCTTTACGCCTGAGACAGCGACCAAAACAAAGGCTAATCTGGAGTTCAGGGATAGGTCGGGCAACCTTCTAGCGCGTAAGAAGCTAAACTGGGAGGCTATCGATGGCTGGGATCCCTTTGATAAAGGGAAGGCCGAAACGGACGATATGGGGCGGGTGACCATCAACCTCAACATTAAGGATAAAAATTATTTGAAGAAAGGCCGATTAATCGTCAAGATTGATGGGGAGAACAGGACTGATCCAGCCTTGGTTGGAAATTATACCTTGCAAAATGCTTTATGGGATGCCGATGTACAGTTCTTCCCTGAGGGAGGAGAGTTGTTGGCCGGTCTTTCTAAGAAAGTAGCTTTTAAGGCGGTGAATGCTGTTGGCAAAGGCCTTAAGGTGAGCGGCAAAATTGTAGACAGTAAGAAGAAAGAGGTCGCCAGCTTTACGGACTTGGGACTAGGGATGGGCGTCTTTAACTTTGTTCCGCTGCTGGGTGAGAAATATAAGGCCAATGTGACCTTCGAAACTGGGCAAGTCCTAAGCTATGATCTTCCCGAAGTAAAGGCCGAAGGCATCAATATTGTATTGCATAAAGCTATGGATGATCAGCTTCAGTTTGGATTGCTGGCTAATGAGGCTTTCTATGGCAAAAATGCGGATCAGCCCTTTTACATCTTGGGACAAGCCAGTGGACATTTAGTCTATGCAGCGCAGGCTACCTTAAAGAATGCTTCAGTATTGGTCAATATCCCTAAAGATAAATTGCCCAATGGCATTGTGCAGCTAACCCTTATGCAGCCCGATGGTAAGTTATTGAGTGAGCGCTTGATCTTTAATGATTCTCAGGCCTTATTGGATATCCAAGTAAAAAGCGACAAGGCGTCTTATGCGCAAAAGGAAGCCGTTAAGCTGGCTATTCATGTAGCTCCAAAGGATACCTTAAAGGCGAGTTATTCTGTGTCCGTTATTGATGAAGGAAAGGTACCTTACAATGATGATGATGACCTAGGCATCTTAAGCAACTTCTTGCTGACCTCAGACCTAAAGGGTTACGTGGAACGTCCAAATTATTATTTCAATAGTAAAAATACTGATCGTAAGGAAGCTTTAGATGCGCTGCTGCTTACACAGGGCTTTAGACGTTTCGCTTACGATGACCTCTTAGCCGAGAAACTCCCCAATGTTCAGTTTATGCCAGAGCAAAGTCTTTCGCTGTCGGGTGTGCTGCGCTTAAATACAGGGAGAGCATACCCCAATGGGGGACTGCTGTTGTCAATACCTTCACGCAACTTTAGAAAAGATACCTACACAGATAATAATGGCCGATTTGTCTTTGAAAACTTAGTATTCTCTGATTCCTCTAAAGTAACTATAAATGCTCGTGGGAATGATAACTTCAGAAGCTTAGTTATCAATATGGATCAAACCTACTTTCCAGGGATTGATCAGGGGAATGCCTATGCGAGCAATAATATATTAAATATTGATCAAGAGCTTAAATCCTACCTGACAAATAGTAAGAATGAATACCGTACTTCTATCTTAATCGACGAGATCCAAGTGACGGGCGTGCAGAAGAAGCAGGTTACTAGTAAGGAGTTCTCTGCACTCTCAGGGCTTTCTATGCCAGAGCATCGTATTGAGGCGGATCGCCTTTCGGGATGTAATATGCTAAGCATGTGCTTGACAACCTTGTTAACAGGGATTACTTACGATTCGCAGACCTTGAAATACTATGTTTCACGTAACTACAATCAAGGCAGCCGCGTACCAGTGCAGATTTTCTTAAATGGAATGCCCATTGACGAACACTCCCTAAACAGTGTGCAGCCTTCAGATATTGAGGCAATTGAAATATTTTTAAAGGACGATTTGGGAACTGTCAGTCGTATGTATCAGAATGATGGGGTTATCTCTATCCTAACCAAGAAGACAGATCAGAAGAAGCAGCCTCGCATGTCACTTTCAGAGATTGAAAGTCTACTGCCTAAAACTAACGTAATTGATATGGTGCCTTTGGGCTTTGTCAAGGAAAGAAAGTTCTATGCACCTAAGTATGCTACTGCGGAAAGCAAGAATACCAATGATTACCGCACCACGGTTTATTGGAATCCAGCAGTTGTATTGGATGAGTCAGGGAATGTCAACCTTGATTTCTACAATGCCGATGGCAATGGCAAGTACAAGGTGGTGGTAGAAGGACAGGATGAGCTAGGAAATATAGGTAGAACAGTTTACTACTACTCTATAAAATAATAAAAGAAGGGAGCGATTAAGCTCCCTTCTTTTGTTTTGTATTTATATTGAACAATACACTGATTAAGATTAAGGCGATACCTAAGTAGGAATAGCTGCTCAGCTTTTCGTCAAACAAGAAGTAGCCAAAGCCTAAGGCATAGAGCACCCCTAGATAATTGAGGCTCGAAACCTTAGCCAGATTAGCCTGCTGATAGGCCCGGGTCATATAATACTGAGCTCCCTGCGTGAAAATCCCTATAAGTAGTAGAAATACCCAGTCCATGCCTAGCGGTTGATGCCAGTTGAAGAGGCAATAGATGCCTGCTACAGGGATGGTCAATAAGGGGAAATAGAACATAATAACCAGTGGATGTTCAGAGGTTCTAATCAGGGCAATGATATTATAGGCTAAGCCCGAGAAGAAGGCGGCGCTAATGCCTATAAACAAGTCGAACATAGAAATCCGCGTATCAAATCCTTTTAAGAGCAAGACCCCCGCAATAGCAATTCCAAAGTATACAAACTGCACTGCTCTCAAGCGCTGCTGAACCATAAAGATGCCCAGTATCGCCGTGAAAAATGGCGAGAGGTAATTAATGGTTACGGCTGAGGCAAGGGGAATATTCTGAAGGGTGTAGAAGGAGCCGATAAGGCCGAGACAGCCTGCAACCCCTCGGAGGGTTAAAAGCTTTCTATTATTGCCTAATAGGGGTAACTTCTTTTTCTTAAGCATGAGATAGGTTACCACAATACTAAAGAGGGACCGAAAAAGAACCACCTCTAATGTTGGGATATGCGCAACATACTTCACACAGATATTCATTAGGGCAAAGAGAAAGCCCGCCAACAACATATGCTGAATACTCTTGTCTTGCACTATAGATCTGGATTGTCTGACTTTTTCCCTTTTGTAATTGCATCTGGGCTTTCACCATTGGCTACCTCTACCTCAACTTGCTTAATTATCACCGCATAGGAGGCAGGTTTTATTCCCTTGCCAAACTGTAT
>JASLCA010000118.1 GCA_030146225.1 Sphingobacterium sp.
GCTGAGAGTATATAACTCGTCTTTTCGCTTTTACCAGACAAACTTACGTTATGGTCGATTGCATAGGTATTCTTTTTATACAAATCGTCCATCCAATTGTGACTGTCGTAATAGATATATTCTCCAGTATTGGGGTCAATTTCTACTTTGGGTAGACTCGGATCTAGTGAGCGACGCTTTAGTTCTTGCAGGTATTCTTGCGAGAATTTCATTGTCTTGTTAACGTTTTGTGGAAAGCTAGCATAGTTGTTCCAGCTTGAGAATGCCTCATTAAACATGGAAGCCCAGGTATAACCATCGCTCACAAATTCTGGCACATAGGTGGGTGTCTTTATGGAGTAGTTTCCTGCGTAATTAACCTGTATTTGCTCGTTTTTCGGTGTTTTGGTCGTAATTAAGACTACTCCAAATGCGCCACGTGCTCCATATATGGCTGCCGATGCGGCATCTTTTAATACGGTCACTGATTCTATGTCGTTTGGATTGATTAAGGCTGGGTTCCCTTCTACCCCATCGATTAAGATTAGTGCAGATCCACCCTGTCCGATGGAGGTTGTTCCACGTATATTAAAGCTTGGGGATTGACTCGGTCTTCCATCTGCTGGTGTGATATTTAAATTTGCTACTGCTCCTTGTAATCCTTGTGATATATTGGTGATCGGTCTATTTTTAAAGGCTTCTGCGCCAATATGCGCTACGGCACCGGTGAGGTTCCCCTTCTTTTGGGTACCGTAGCCAACAACAACGACTTCATCCATCGCGGTGCTTTCTGAAGCCAGAACTACTGTTACTGCCTGAGCTGATTGAAAGGCTTTTTGTACTTTGCCATAACCTATTAGGCTAACTTCAAGTATGCCTTCGGCTTTTTCATAGGGTATTTCAAAGCTGCCATTGGCCTTGCTGGAAGTACGCAATGTCGTGCCGACAATGCTTACGGTGGCGCCCGCTAAGGGCGTATTCTCAGCAGTCTGTACGATTCCCCGAATGCTTTTGAGCTGCTGTGCATAGGCTATACTGCTGAGCATGCACATGCTGGCTGTGAGAGATAGTATAAATATTTTTAGGTTATTAATCATCGTTTCGGGTATTAGAATTTAAAATGAATATCATCAATATTAATCCTTGGTCTACTGTTGTTGGCAAATGGAGTGGACGTGTTGACAATTCGAAATCTCACATTCTCGCCAAAGCCGGCATTGATCAGAAAATCAGTCTTCGTAAGGGTTGTAGACTTCGTATCAATAGTGGCTGTTCCGACTACCGTATAACTGCTACCTCCATCCCTTGAAACTTCCAGGTTGAATATTGTTGGATTCACGTTGCCAACTTCAGCCGCCGCAGGATAAATCCCATGGGAAACAGAGACGGTATTAACCCCTTTTAAGTCAAAATTCATAGCAATAATTCCGTTGCGCAAATTGTTACCAACTGTTCCTTGCAAACGAATACTCTGCTTACCATTTTTCGGGTCTGATGCCGATGTAGCGGTGATGCCCCCATCGATTGTCCATGCTCCTGTGATAAAATTCATCACTTTATTATTATAATCCGTATTTGAAGACTGCTCAAAGTCTTCTAACAATTCTAAAAGTCCGATTTGAATGTCTTCTAGGTTACGGGGTGCTAATAGCAAATCATCTTTATCCATTCTTACTAATCCTCTAATGGCTTGTACGAATTTTGGATTTTCTTCGTCTGCAAAGATTGATTCTGGAAGAAAGCTGGAGCGTATCTCAACAATTTCATCATCAATTAATAGCTGCCCATTCAGCTTATTGGATGTACCTGCACTTATGTTTATCTTATCAAGTTTTACTAGAATAGGGCCCCAATACTTAGCGTTCGCCATCAGTGAAGCAATATTTGTGGACTTTGGCGTAACACTTCTGTTGGAACCTTCTACAGTTAGACTCTCCTGACTTAGGTTGGTAACGGTCAGCTCATTATCTATGTAGCTCAGCTTAGCATTTTCTAAATTCAAAACGACAACGTCGCCGAGTTGTAGCTTAGTATTTTCATCCTTTAGCGCTAACACAATTGCCGCTTCATTAACAAGATCTTGCACGACTAAAGTCGTTTTAGAAATATTGCGCGCCTTCATGTCGGAAGTTACAACGGCGCGTATTTCTGTTTTTCCAAACAGCAAGTTTTCTGTTAATTGTACACGTCGCAAGGCATAAATGCTATTTGGCGTAGAATTTTCATAATTGGGAATTTTTAAGTCATCCTTACATGCTTGAAAAAGCATCAATAAAATACAAATTCCCCAGAACAAGATTGGTCTTAGGTTTTTCATAAAAGTTAATTTATAGGTAACATTGTTTTTCTTCTGTTTTCAAAAAGGGTTTTAAAGGTATTGTCTTGTTTTAAATAGGCGGTATTGTCCCAAAAATTCTGTTGATTAAGTTGGCTTGTCAGGGAGTTGAGTATCCAACCCTGCGTCCAACCCGTTTGCGTTCCCCATGGTCCCCAGCCAGAGTCGGCATTACTTGCCCAATAATCCCATCGTCCATAGTCAAAGGCTCTCACCCAAGCCCCATCCAAATCTTTATGCACTTGGCTTTGCAGCTGGCTTTTAACAAAAAATGCATTTATTTTAGCTAATGCGGATTGGTAGCTGCTATCTTGTGTAGCCGCATACGCCTCGTTTAAACCAAAAGAAGCAAAGTTTAAAGTATAAAGCAGGTCGGTCACTTGATCTCCATAATCGGAGATTAAAGGAGCTTCCTTAAGCCCATATTCCTGATTGCTCCGCACCTTGTCGTATCTACCGAGGCCCTTGATGCCTAACTTTTCTTTGATAGCCCCCGATTCATCCAAATCTTGAAGCAAAACATTAGCAACCATGCGCAACCAGTAGCGATGCAACTCGGTATCTTCCACCCGCACTAACCAAGCTAATGGTAAGAGCATTCTGGCATACTCTTGCTGAATACCATTTGTCCATTTCCAGGAAGGATACTGTTGCATGGTCCTAGTTATGGCTTGTTTTGCACGTTCCTTTAGCGGTTCATAGCCCGTCTTATCGTAGAGCCATAAGTAGTTTGCCCATAACCAAGATTCATAATGTGGATGATAATTGATTGTTTCTTTCGTATACAGATCTTTCCAAGACAGGGTTTGTAACATAGCGTCTCTAAACCACGGCCCACGAAAACCTAGGCGTCCCGCCGTACGGAAATTGCCAAGGATGCCTTCGATAACGTAGGGAAAATAATCCGCTGTTTCTAAATGATAGCCTGCACCAATTGTTGCTAATATAATGCGGGCATTATCATCACCGTAGTAGGCATCCGGATCTGTGGTCGCCCAGCCTATTAAGCCAAAGGAAGTACTCTTTGGATCATTCCGCTCCCCGGCTCTTAAATTAGAAGTTTTATAGAGGTAGTCTAATAGATTTTTTGCGGTCTCTTTGTACTGCAGATTGTCTGTTATGCTGGAAGCG
>JASLCA010000122.1 GCA_030146225.1 Sphingobacterium sp.
GTTCCAGCTTGCCCGGCATTTTTATGCCTTACGGATAGTAGAAATCTTAGTAAATCTATTATTTCATAAGCCGAACCCTCCTCCCATCAAGGTTAATTTTAATATTATCATCGGTCATTTTTATTATTTTAAGCACTTTATCAAAGCTTTCAAAGCGAGAAACAGTCCCCCAAAGCGTAATACCCGCCAAGGCAGGATCTACCTCTATCTCAATAGCATACCAGCGAGCGACTTGTCGCAGCGCCGTTCCTAGGGGCTCATTATTAAACATAAACTCGCCGTTTTTCCAGGCGATGCTCTCCTCCAAATTTACGGGCTGAACCCGCATAGCACCATCCTTTACAACAGTCTGCTGACCAGGCTGAAGCATCCTGTTATTCATATTCGAAAGCGATACCTTTACCTTGCCTTCGAGCAAGGAAACCTTTGACTCCAAGTCATTTTTATAGGCATTTACATTAAAGTGTGTACCCAATACCTCTACCTCTTCCTGAGAAGTACGCACCACAAAAATTTGATTGCTATGCTGAGCCACCTCGAAATAAGCTTCTCCATCCAGTTCAACCCGTCTTTGTACACCCGAAAAAGTCTTCGGATACCGCAACTTACTGTCCGCATTCAGCCAAACCTTAGTTCCATCGGCCAGAGAAATCTGATATTGCCCTCCCTTGGGGGTGGACAAAGTCAATATTGGCGCTTTATCCGCCTTGTCGGCCAAGAGTATACTGCCATCATCATAGGTAATATCCTTGCCCATAACAATCCCCATCCGGTCTTCATTTAAGGCTAAACTTGTCCCATCCGAAGAGCTCAAGGTCGCTCTATTGCCTCCCGGCACAAACTCCTGCGCCAATACCAACAGCTCCTTATCAGGGTCTACAGTTGTACGGGGATACTGCCATAAGCCTACGCCAAGGGCAACCAGCAGACAAGCCGCTGCGACATACCCATAGAAGGGTTTTATTCGCTGCTTAAAAGACGGTCTAGGTTGAGTCGAGCTGGCTTGGATCGTTTCCAGAAGGTTATGTAAGATACGCTCCGCACGTAGGCTTTCCGCTGTACTAGAGAGCATTCCATAGGTAGCAAGCAGGCTTTTAATTTGCGCAGGCTGCTCCAGCTTATCGACCATAGGCCGCAAGTCTGGATATTTTTCGAAAATAGCTTTTAGAGCTGGATGATTGTCGGGATGTATAGTCCCATCAAAATAGGCTTTAAGCAGTTCTATAGTTACTGATATGCTATGCATTCGTTAATTTGGCGTAGTTAGTTTGCTATTAAAACACCAAAGCCTTACAAATCTTACAGCAAAATGCAAGAAATAACCTAAATAACTATGTATCAATGCAATAATTTAAGCAACAAAGGTAAGTAGGGCAGCTTTAGAAGCGAAAGTCCAAAGCAGCAAAAGCAGTTATAGGAAAGCCTTAAATGCAGAGAAAACAAAAAGGGGAAGACTAGCAAGGGAGGCTTTACGATTAAAAAACAGCCTAATCGTATGCACTGCACGGGAGCGATTTGCATAAACAGCGCTGGGGGTCATTTTTAAGGTGTCGGCAATTTCCTCAACAGTTTTATCTTCCAAGTAAGTCATATTAAAAACCAGGCGTTGCCTTTCCGGAAGCTTTTCCACTTCCTCAAATATGGATTGAATCAATTCAACCTCGATCAAATGCGTAAAGGCATCCTGATCCTCACTCAGCAAATCCTCAATTTCACTTAAGGATACATGTGCATAGGAAGACTTCTTTTCTCGTAATACATTGAGACTTGCATTTTTGGCGGAAATATAGAGAAAAGCACGCAAGCTGTCAAAGCTCTGAAAGTCGGTACGTCTTGTCCACACCTTCATAAACACATCAGCTAAGATTTCTTCAGCACGGGCTGAACTTTTAAGATAGCCATTAATAAAGAAAAGAAGCGGCTTATAGAAATGATGATAGATAGCAACAAAGCCTTCCTGCTCACTATTTCTCAACTTTTCAATATTTTCCGATATGTCCATCTTCTTTCTTATATAGCTCCTACGAACTACCTGCATTTAGCAATAAAGTAGTTTACTGCATATCAGTGCCTTCCCTAATTGCGAGCCTAAATTAGAAAACAGATTCAAATATAGCAAGTAACTGTGTGCAAGTTAATATTAATTTAACTTCATTTTGCTAAAAATCCGCCCCCAAATCGCACAATATACCCCTCTCTTAAGTAAAGATTAAATTTTAAAAAACTAAGGTCTACAGTTATTATAAAATTCTAATTACTTAAATTAATTAAAGTAAAAACAAGGGTTTTATTTCTAATAAATAAAATAAATATCAAATACAAATACACATATTAACTATCATAAAATCAACAACTTAGATCTGATTTTGTAGTCAAAATTCTACAGCACAAAAACAGGAAACACTTAACTTTGTAGCGCGTAAAACGGTTATTAAAACCATTTTTCAAACCAAAAATATTTACTTATGAAAAGAGTATTATTACTGCTTATTGCCAGTACACTGGTATTTGCAGCTTGCAAAAAAAAGGCCCCTGAAGAGGAAGAAAAGCCTGACAAATTTGAGTTGCCCTATAGCACAGAAAGTATTGCGGCAAATAAAGCTTTTATTGAAAGCCAGGCCCGGCATCTTGTCAAAGAGACGGAAGATCTTGCAAAAGAAAAAGCCATTAAAACCTTACAAACCTTGGCTAGCTTGGAGTTACCTGAACTATCCTTTTTGACAGAATCCCTAGAAAAAGTCGGAAAGTCTAAAGATAAGGTTGCAGCATTAAGTAGCACAATGCATACAATGACCAATGCAACAACCTCTGAAGAGGTTTTTAAGCTGAACAATGCCTTTGGTATATACACGTATAATTCAGTAGAAGATAGCTGGACAAAAACCTCAGCAAATGATCGTATCGAATTAAAGTTTCCTTCCACAAAAGACGGCAAGACAAATAATGCCAGCCTGAGTATTCTCAGCAAAAACAGTGGCATATCCATTAGCACTGAAAACGTGAGTACAACTAGGGAATACGATCCCGAAACAGGCGATTATGTCGTTACAGACGAAGAGATTTATAAATTGACTTTTGAATTACCTTCCGAAATCAAGGTAAACTTAAAAGTGGATGGAGCCTCGAGTTTAGACCTAAATTCTACTTACAGCTATCATGCAGACGGATTGCCTAAAGAAATAAAATCTGAACTAACTATCGGAGCCTACAAAATGCTGGCGGAGCTTTCCAATGATAATAAAGAAGCCAAATCTACATTTACATTTAAGAAAGGAGCACAGGATTTAATTAGCATTAATGGGGGCAGTAAACTTAACGACATTAGCCTAGCAAAGCTAAAAAATGAGGAAGAAATCGTAGCGGATCTTATCTCCAATGCCAACATTTCCATGGTATTAGGAAAGCTAGAAATCCATGGAATTGCAGATTTTAAACAGATTCAATTGGACATAAAAAGTCTTAACCTAAAAGAGCCGAATTATAATGATTACTTTAAAGATCTTAAATATCCAGAATATGCTGACTACCCTAATAAGGAAGCATATGATGAAGCTGTAGATAAGTACAACGCGGACTGGAGAAAAATCTATGAAAAGTATACTTCAGACACGGATACGTATGAAAAAGACTATTATACTGGACTAAGCAAAGCCTTAAACCTACATACTAAACTGATCGTGCTGAATGCTGAAAAAGAAAAAATTATCGCTTCTATCGTCCATGAATTTGTAGAGACCATAATTGAAACAGATACAGAATCAAGTTATTCCGCAGGTATTGAGCAACTACTTCTCTTCGGGGATGGTTCAAAAGTAAGTCTAAAAACCTTCGGAGATACAGGATTTGAGACCTTGAAAGATAACCTCGAAAGCTTTTTAAAGTTATTTAAAGAGGATTAACGAAAATATGCACCGCAGGCAAAAAGAAGATTTCAGGCCCGCTGCGCTAGTGTTTAGCGATAGGCAGGCTTGGTGTAGGACAGCTTCCTTGCTTTTCCAAATAAATCGAAGGGATTTTGCAAGTAATCAATTGTATGCAGCAAAGTCCTTGAGACCATTGGCAACACAAGCTACCTACGGCTTACGATAGTGCCAATTTAAAACTTTAATCTAGGGGCTATTCGCAGTAAAAGCGAGTAGCCCCTAATTATATAAAGTGCTCTCCTCCCTAGAAGCCCTTGACAAGCAGCTCATTTGCTCCATACCAGATCCCAATAGCAGGGCCTTCAATATTCCCTGTAAAGTTGCCACTGTAGTTTAACAAGGAGTATTGCAAGCTTTGTTGACCATGGTCCATCCATAATTGATAACTTTCTGCACTTACATTGGCCACCTTAATAGTTACATCATCTTCCGAAGCATAATATTTTGAACCCCTGTTTTTATCCAATAAGCCCAATACCCTAACTATAGCCACTGTATCTGATTTTTTGCTTAGATCTTTAGCACGTAAGCCCATGGGTCTATTCCCATGGAATAGTGTAGACTGCGCTGCCTTGGAGCTAAACAGATAATTATCAGCCATCCCCATGGCAGCCGTATGCAGTAAAAGCATAGGCTTCTTTTCCTTATCTGGCATAGGTATAAACCATAGGGAGTCCACCCTGGGCTTAGCCAGCGGAATTTGTGTGAGCGCAGAAAGCTTAATATCACTAAAGGTAGCCTCTACCCTATACTGGCCTCCAGCCTTTCCTTTCAAGCGACGGCCTACATAGAAAAAATAAGGAAACCTCTTATTATCTTTAATCAAAGTCAATACCTCCTCCTCCCCCTCACCACTCACCTTGACTGTAGCCCAGCGTATCACAAGGGTTTCCAACTGGGCAGTATCAATCACATAATTACTCGGTATATTATGCATCAGCTGAATCACTGGATACTCTCCTTCCGCTATCACCCCCTCCAAAATAAACTTGGGCACGAAAACTGAAGGGGAGTTATTCGTCTTGATGCAGGAAGAGAGCAAAAATAGGGCTCCAAAAATCAGTAATCTCATAATTTTAAAAGATAAGTTATGGAAGGCAATACCGGAAGTACCCCAGCATCCTTATGAATAAGCTTGTACTTGTTGTACTTCTCATAATAACTCCGCTGAAAAGTTTCATACTTATACAAGGGGTTTCTACGGTTATAAACATTGATAATCCCCAAGACCAACTCCTGTCGGAGCCGCGTAGTTTGTGGAAAAATATAGGTAATCCCAAGATCTAAGCGATGATAAAGATCTGTGCGCGCACTATTCTTGGATCCCATCTCGCTCAGCAGCATATTATTGAGAAAATAACGCCCTACCGAAGGCGTATAAGTGGCTCCACTATTTAAGGTAAAGCTTGTTGACAGGGTCCATTGCGGAGCAAGATCCAAAAAGAAGGCAAGATTTAAGTTGTGTGGCCGATCATACACAAAGGGGTACCAGTCCTGATTATTGATTAGTTCGGCCTTCCTAAAGGTCCTGGCGTAGGAATAGTTTGTCAACAATCGGTACCGCCCATAGAAATACTTAATAAAAACATCCATGCCATAGGATAGCCCTATCCCCTTATAAACGGTCTTATAGATATCTCGATCTGCAGACAGTTCAACGATATTGCCATTAAACTCAACACTATTATCCATATGCCGACGATAGACATCGAGCGAAAACTCCATACGGTTTTGTTTCGCATACTTAAAGCCCAGTAGAAACTGATGGACATACATAGGCTTAACAGCCCTTCCCGCAGGCACCCATAAGTCAATCGGCATGCTGATATTGGTAAGCGGGACATGCTGTATAGGCTGTGCATAAGCGCCATAACTGCCATAGATACTTGATCGCTCCGTCCAGGTATGGCTTACACGAGCTTGCGGCTCAATGAGCTGATAGGTAAAGGAATCCTGGAGATTTCTGTAATGCGTAAGTCCCAAGCGGAGATGTGCTTCCCATTTAGTCCCGAATAGTTTATTAAGCCCCGCAAATACCTTATGACGCTGAAGGCTAGCATCAGCAATATAGTCAGGCTCCATCTGTAGCGTACTTTTATGCAGCGTGTTTAAGCTTTGCACATCCCAGACATAGCCCAAATCAAGCCGTGCAGTGCGGATAGGCTTGCTCCAGGTACTATTCGCTTGTAGACTATGTAAGCGGTGCTGAAAAGCTAAGTTATTGTCAAACAAGCCTAAGCCAAATCCTGCCGCATAGCTGCTATTGCTCAAACTCGTCTTTAGCATACTCCCATTCGCAAAGCTAAATTGATGCATAACTCCCAGCGCTGTATTCCCCCAATTTATCACATTATTCGCCTGATGATCAGCTAAAAGCAGAAGCGCCTTATCCGCTCCCTTATACAAGGTAAGCTGAAGGCTATGCCTATTAAACTGTCTTTTCAAATTTAGGTTTAGGTCATATAGGTCGTAGGAAGTTTCATTTTGATCTTGATCAAACTTGGCTAATACAGGCCATAAGGTTTGATTCATAAAGGTCTTTCGACCTTGAAAAGCGATCAGCCAGCGCCCCGCTATTTCCTTTCGAAAGCCAATTCCAGCATGAAATAATGACAGGTCCGCATTAACACTACTGGTATCCTTGATTTGCCAATTGGATTGCACCGCGATATAGGTCGAGGCCTTCCCCATATAATGCCCCGGTGCACTTGTTTGGTAGACAGTCACCGCTTTAACCATCTCCGCATTGAATACCGGAAATAGTCCAAACAAGTGGTAAGGATAGTGAATCTCCACATCGTTCAGATAATAGCCATTATTGCCCACCCCAAGACCACGAAAATAAGTCCCCGCATTGCCATCCCCACCATTCCCAAAACCGGGCAAAAACTTCAAAGCCTTCAGCGGATCAGCCAAGCCCATAAATCGGGGCAAAGCATTTATCTCCGTACTTCCTATGGACATAGAGTCCACCGTGCTCATCCGCAACTGCTGCTGGCTGACCCGTACAGATTCCACAGTTCTAACAGTCGTATCCAATTGCCCAAATACGGAAATAGTTGAAAAAATAGAAATGAAATAAAGCAGTAATTTTTTCAAGTAATATTGGTTGTTGTCTGTTAAAAATAAGAAAATTCAACCGAAAGTTTATTACCCAAAGCAGACTAAAATTGGACTACAAGCCAAATAATAATACCTTTGCGCGATGCGAAATATAATTTTCTTTTTATTCTTATTTTTAAGCTTAAACGTAGTACAGGCGCAGACATATCTCTTTGGAAAAGTAGTCCGTGTAGCCGACGGAGATACCTTTACCATTCTAGATCCTGACAAAAAACAAATTCGAATCCGCTTTTATGGAATAGACTGTCCAGAAAAAGGACAGGATTTCTACAGAAAGGCTAAAGACTTTACCAGCGAGCGGAGCTTTGGTAAAAACGTAAAAATAGAAGTAAAAGATAAAGACCGATATGGCAGAATTGTAGGGGTGGTTTGGATCAAAGGGGAAAACCTAAACCTCTCCCTGCTACAAGAAGGCTTGGCTTGGCATTATACCAGCTTCGATAAAAGTAAAGCCTTCGCCCAAGCAGAGCAAAATGCCCGTAAACGTAATAAGAACATCTGGTCTCATAAGGAGCCTATCGCACCCTGGAAATATAGACGTAAAGCAAAAAGCTAGGCTTTGCAGAGCTAAAGAGGCTACAGCTTACATTTTTAAACGTATAAAATTTTGAATAGTTAACCTATCTAGCAAAATCTGTTAAAAAAAGCTGTATTGCAGAAACCTAGTTTAGCCCTGAATTAATAAAAAAAGCGAAGTAAAACTTCGCTTTTTCTTATGTTTAATTTCTTTTTCGTCTTCTTAAGACAAACATTGCTGTACCAGCAAT
>JASLCA010000165.1 GCA_030146225.1 Sphingobacterium sp.
TGCGGAAAACCAACACTTAAGTCAAGAAATTCCTGATAGCTCTGCATTTTTTATTATTTTTGGCAAAGATATACTTTCACAATGAATACTTAACTATAAATTTATTTAATTTTAATATTCATTATCAGGAAGTTATGAAAATTACGAAACTATTACATGGCTAATTCTATTCAACAAAGATTGATCGAGCAAGCAGCTCATGCTGTAAAAGCACTTTATCAAGCGGAAATCCCGTTGTCACAGCTTTCTTTACAAGAAACGCGCAAGGAGTTCGATGGGCAAATTACGCTCGTTACTTTTGCGATTACCCGCTTCTCTAAAAAGTCGCCTGAAGATACCGGTACGGACATCGGTAACTACTTGAAAGCGAATATCTCCGAGATTGTCGACTTCAATGTTATCAAAGGCTTTTTGAATATCAGTTTAGCCGATAATTATTGGATAGACCAGGTTGATCAGGTAATGGTTGTAAAAGACTATGGAAAGCACCCTTCCAATGGCAAACGGCTAATGGTGGAGTACAGCTCCCCAAATACCAACAAACCCCTGCATTTAGGGCATGTGCGCAACAATCTCTTAGGTTATTCAGTCGCCGAAATTTTAAAGGCTTCTGGATATGATGTAGTGAAGGCTAACTTGGTGAATGATAGAGGGATTCATATCTGTAAATCCATGTTAGCATGGCAGCAGTTTGGAGCAGGTGAAACCCCCGAATCCTCTGGACTAAAGGGAGATCACCTTGTCGGAAAATATTATGTCATTTTTGACAAGGAATACAAGAAAGAAATCGAAGCGCTGAAACTTGCAGGGCAGACAGAAGAAGAGGCAAAGAAAAACGCCCCTTTAATGAAGCAGGCACAGCAGATGTTGCAGAAGTGGGAAGCAGGGGATTCAGAAGTTAAAAACCTATGGAAAACCATGAACTCATGGGTGTATGCAGGCTTTGAGCAAACTTACAAGCAGATGGGCGTGGATTTCGACAAGTTTTACTATGAGTCAGACACCTACCTACTGGGCAAGGATATTATTCAAGAGGGCTTAGAAAGCGGCGTATTCTTTAAGAAAGAAGACAACTCCGTATGGATAGACTTAACAGCCGAAGGCTTAGATGAGAAGTTGGTGCTGCGTGGAGATGGTACTTCAGTATATATTACCCAAGATTTAGGCACAGCCCAATTGAAGTACGATGAGTTCCAAGTAGAAGGTTCTATCTATGTGGTGGGCAATGAGCAAGACTATCACTTCAAAGTGTTGTTCGCCATCTTGAAAAAACTAGGTAAGACCTGGGCAACAGGATTGTTCCACCTATCCTATGGCATGGTAGACTTGCCATCGGGTAAGATGAAATCCCGTGAAGGAACTGTAGTTGATGCCGATGATTTAATGCGCGAGATGCTCGAAACAGCACAGGCACGCACCGAGGAACTTGGCAAGACCGAAGGCCTAGAAGAAGAAGAAAAGGCTATCCTGTATGAAACAATCGGGATGGGCGCATTAAAATACTTCCTGCTAAAGGTGGACCCTAAGAAGCGACTGCTATTTGATCCAAATGAGTCTGTAGACTTCCAAGGACATACTGGGCCCTTTATCCAATATACCTACGCCCGTATCAAATCCGTATTGCGTAAAGCCGCTTACGAGGAGACAGGAGCGAAGTCCGAGGTCAGCAGTATTTCTAGCTATGAGCGGGATTTAATCCAGATCATGGGCAATTTCCCAAGCATTATTGAGCTAGCTGCTCGCGAATTTTCACCGGCCCAAGTAGCCAACTATGTATACGAGCTCGCAAAGGTTTACAACAAGTTCTACCACGAAGAGAATATCTTAAAGGCAGAAGACCCGCTCGTAAAAAACTTCCGCCTACAGCTATCCGCTATCGCAGGAAGAGTAATCGCAGAAAGTATGCGTTTATTAGGTATACAGGTTCCAGAACGCATGTAATATGAGAAAGTATAAGATTGGTTTAATAGGCTTCTCCATAGGTGGCCAAGTATTTCATGCGCCATATATCGCAGGAAATCCCGCCTTGGAATTATATAAAGTTACCGCCCGCAAGGCAGATCAGCAGGCGCTTTTGGCAAGTACCTATCCCCAAGCGACAGCTGTGCTGAGTGCAGATGATATCATCAATGATCCCTTGGTAGATATAGTAGTTATTGCCACCTCCAATGATGTGCACCTTTCCTTGGCCAAGCAGGCTTTGGAAGCAGGCAAGCATGTTGTGGTTGAAAAGCCCTTTACCAATACCACAGCAGAAGCCGATCAGCTTATTGCGCTAGCAGCAGCGAAAGAGCTTGTCCTAACCGTACATCACAATGCCCGCTTTCACTCAGACTATAAGACCGTAAAAAAGCTTATAGCAGGCGGTAGGCTAGGGCCAGTAGTCAACTATCAGGCACGCTTCGATCGCTTCCGCAACTTCTTGCGGGAGGGAGCTTGGCGAGAAGCTGACCTACCAGGCTCAGGCATTCATTTTGACTTAGGGGCACACCTTATCGATCAGGCCTTACAGCTATTTGGAGCCCCAAGGGCAGTCTTTGCAGACTTACGTAAGCTACGAGAAGGGGCACAAGCAGTGGATGACTTTGAGATTATTTTGAGTTATCCCGAGCTAAAAGTATCCTTGTTTGGGCAGATGCTTGCCAAGGAGCCAACGCCCCGTTTTGCGATCTATGGCTGGAATGGTTCATTCGTTAAGATTGGCAATGATCCCCAAGAGACACAATTACGCGCAGGCGTATTGCCACATACCGTAGCGGACTGGGGCAAAGAAGATCCGCAGATTCAAGGCACGCTAAGCCTCCTAGAAAATGGACTTGATGTACAAGAAAAGGTAATAAGTGAGCTAGGTACAGGTGCCGATTTCTACCAAAATCTGGTAGCGGTTCTAAATGGCGAAGCCGAGATAACGGTCAAGCCAAGCCAAGCAAGAGATGTTATTCGCATCTTAGAAGCAGCCGAAGAGTCGCATAGAGAGCAGCGTGTAATATCCCTAGAAGGTCAATTGATCGGGTATTAATGGGCTATGATGCAGTAATTATAGGCGCAGGCGCTTGTGGACTTATGTGTGCCGCACAAGCAGGCCTGTTGGGTAAGAAGACCCTGATTTTGGAGCGAAATGACAAGCCAGGAGCTAAGATATTAATATCAGGAGGAGGCCGTTGCAACTTTACCAATCTACATACCACAATTGGAAATTTTGTATCGGCCAATCCAAATTTTCTACATAGTGCATTTGCACAATGGACAGTAGACGATACGCAACAGTTTTTTCAAAACTTTGGGGGGATTCGGGGCGAAGAGAAGACATTAGGTCAGCTCTTTCCCACGACCAACAAAGCAAAGGACATCGTAGGCGTCTTTACCAAGCTGCTCGCCGAAACAGGGCAGGAGCTATGGCTAAATAGCCTAGTAACTGCCGTAACGCAGGATGAGCAAGGCTATCTGATCCAGTTTGAAAAGGACGGGAAGCAGCACCATTTGCATACCCCAAAGGTGGTGTTTGCCTCAGGCGGATTGCCAGTAGCAAAGCTGGGAGCTTCTGACTTTGCCCTGCGTGTAGCGCGTAAATATGATTTAGCTATCGTGCCCACGGCAGCCGCCTTGGTACCCTTAACCATAACGGGCAAAGAAGCAGACTGGTATGCCTCCCTCGCTGGAAACTCCGTCTTTGCACGGGTTTCAACCGATGAAATTACCTTTGAGGAGAATATCCTATTTACTCATTGGGGCTTAAGTGGACCCGCAATCTTGCAGATATCTTCTTATTGGCGAGCTGGGCAGGCACTTACTATTGATTTATTACCCAACAACTCCTTTGATCAATTGATCAAGCAAGAGCGGGAGCAGGGCGGCAGACGCATGATAGGGCAGCTCTTAAATGATTTCTTTACCAAGAAGATGGTAGAGGCCTTGGGCAAGTTCCTGCCACTACAGGTGAAAGTAGCCTCCCTGAGCAAGGCAGATGCCAAGTTGATCAATAGCACCATCCATCAGTTTAAAGTCAAGCCTGCGGGCGATAAAGGCTATGACAAGGCAGAGGTGATGCGTGGAGGAGTCTCTACAGAAGAGTTAAAGCCAAGCAGCTTGGAGTCCAAGCGCATGCCTGGGATGTACTTTGGGGGGGAGGCCGTAGATGTCACTGGATGGCTAGGAGGCTACAACTTTCAATGGGCATGGGCAGCCGGCTACCTCATTGCACAAGATATTTAAAATGATTTAGCAAAATCTTACGCAAACGATGTACTACCAGTTTGCGTAAGGTATTTGTGATCTCCCACCTTTTTATTTCAGGAATGTTACATTCGCGCTACTCAGGATTATTCTTGTTTAGGTTAGTTTAGGGCTTAATAATTAATTAAACCGTTCAACAAACCACTATGAATAAGAAGTTATTGTATAGCTTTCTACTCGCAGCAGCCAGCATGCAGGGCATTCAAAGCATACATGCACAAACTGCAAAAGAGCTCTCCAACATCTATCAAGATTTAAACCTTTTTGCAGATCCTATGGCCACTCAACTTCAAAAAGGAGTGACCCTAACTAAGATCAGCAAGATAAAAGATCCCCAGCTAAAAGAAGTCGCGCAACAACTCCTACAAAATAAATACAGCAGCGAATACCGCTTAGCCAATTATGAGGCCCTACTTTCGCCTTCGGTTTTAGGACAACAGCTGGCCATTGGAGATGGCTATAGCAAGTACGAAAATATAACAGGCGTTTACTTGCCAATAGGAAAGCAGCTTATTCTCGTAGATCATATTCCAGCAGGACAAGCGGTAAATCTCGTTGTCCCCAACTGGGAGCGTCGAGCACCAGAAGGCTTAGCAGACCCCACCAAAGATCCAAATGGCTGGGGATTGCATAAGCAAGTATTTACCCTACGTAATGGCGTAAATCTTGTTGATATACAGCATTACGGCGGCTTAGCCTATGTGGATTACTTTGTAGAAGATCAAGATGGACAAGCACCCGTTACGGTACATTTTGTAGGGGCAGCCGTAAATGGTTACTTTGACAATGCAAAGCATAACAATGCCGATTGGGATCGCTTGTTGGAGAATAGCGTCTACCCAGTATTGGATGCTAAGGGCGCCCATATACAGATTGCCTATCCAAAAGAAGCCCTCAAAAAATATGCAGCCGGAAGAGGCCATGACCTAATCAACAATTACGATTCCTTAGTATACAGACAACATCGCTTAATGGGCTTGGAGAAGTACAATAAAGTACCGACCAACAAAGTCCTAGCGCGTGTCAACTACAACTATTACATGTTTAGGGATGGCGATGGAGTAGCCTATATGGGGGCTAAGCCAGGCTATGCGATGGGCATGGTTACCAACCCCGATGTGGTTATTAAAGGCGATCCCTGCTGGGGCTTCTCCCATGAAGTTGGACATGTACATCAGCTGAGACCCTACTTCAATTGGGGAGGCTTAGGCGAGGTGAGTAACAATCTATTCTCCCTGTATGTCACCCGCTCCTTTGGCAATAAAACCCGAGTTTCAGATCAAAACAACTTTGTCAAGGCGAAAGCAGATATTATTGATAAAGGGATATCCTTCTTGCAAGATCCAGATGTCTTTAATCGATTGATTCCATTCTGGCAATTGCAATTGTACTTTGAAGGCCCAGGGCAGAACCCCGGATTTTATCCAGATCTATTCGAAGCATTCCGCATGCAGTCAGCAGCCGAGCAGGGCAAGCGGACAGGTCGAGGCCGTGGAGACTGGGCTTCAGATCGTCTAGCGGCGAGCAATCCCGCAGTCTATCAATTGAACTTTGTCTTAAAAGCCTGTGAAGTCAGTAAAGTGGACCTGACAGACTTCTTTGATAAATATGGCTTCTTCTATGTGGGACAATTGGAGTATGATGACTACGGGAAGTACAAGTACGATATGACAGCCGCAATGGTACGGGAATGCAAAGCAGCAATAGCCGCGATGGGATTAGCAAAGCCAAAGGTAGATATTACAAGCATGCGGGATTTATAAACCTGCCAAATAGGAAGCAGATTACATCAAAACCCTATTAAAAACCCGCTATTTGATTCATTATCGTCAAGTATTTACGCAAAAACGTCATAATTCACACAATTATGGCGTTTTTATTTACAAATGTTTATCTTTAAGCGAATTTTGAAATCAGGGTTAAATTGTTTTCATTATTCCTATTTTAAGCACAGAAATTTAATAATCCTTCAATAGAGAACTATGTCATCTAAAATCATTTACACAAAGACAGATGAGGCGCCATTATTGGCTACTTATTCGTTTTTACCTATTGTACAAGCATTCGCGAAGACTGCGGATATCAACGTTGAATTAAGAGATATTTCATTGGCTGGACGTGTTCTTTCCAATTTTAATGCATACTTAACTGCCGAACAACAAACCCCGGATGCATTGGGAGAGTTAGGTCAATTGGCCACTACGCCAGATGCAAATATTATTAAGTTGCCGAATATTTCAGCATCTATTCCACAGTTAAAAGCTGTTATCGTAGAGTTGCAGCAGGCAGGTTACAAGATTCCAAACTATCCAGATGCACCTGCAAATGCAGAAGAGGAAGCCATTAGAGCTAGTTATGCAAAGGTTTTAGGTTCAGCTGTGAACCCCGTATTACGTGAAGGTAACTCTGACCGTCGTGCACCGAAAGCAGTAAAGAACTATGCGAAATCCAACCCACATAGCATGGGTGCTTGGGCTGCGGACAGCAAGACCCGCGTAGCATCTATGTCCGATGGTGACTTTTATGCAACGGAAAAATCGGTAACCTTAGATCAGGATGCACAATTCAAGATTGAGTTTGTAGCTGCTGATGGTACCGTAACAGGTCTAAAAGACTTAGCCCCATTAAAAGCAGGTGAGATTATCGATTCCTCAGTAATGAGCATCAATAAATTAAAAGCCTTTGTAGCAGATGCAATTGCGGAAGCTAAAGCAAGCGGCGTTCTGCTTTCAGCGCACTTAAAAGCAACCATGATGAAGGTCTCTGACCCAATTATCTTTGGTGCTATCGTAGAAGTTTACTTCAAAGATGTATTTGCGAAATACGGTGAATTGTTTGCGAGCCTAGGCATTAACAAGAACAATGGACTTGGTGAGGTTTACGCAAAAATCGCAGGCAATGCTCAAGAAGCAGAAGTAAAAGCAGCTATTGAAGCAGCTATCGTGGCTGGACCAGATCTAGCGATGGTCAATTCTGACAAGGGAATTACCAACCTACACGTACCTTCAGATGTAATCGTAGATGCTTCTATGCCAGCTATGATTCGTACTTCGGGCAAGATGTGGAATAAAGAAGGTCAAGCACAAGATACCCTAGCGATTATACCAGACCGTTGCTATGCAGGTGTGTATACAGCTGTATTAGATGACTGTAGAGCACATGGCGCTTACGACCCTACCACAATGGGCTCTGTGCCAAACGTAGGCTTAATGGCACAAAAGGCAGAAGAGTACGGTTCGCATGATAAAACTTTCCAAGCAGCGAGCAATGGTACAATGCGTGTTGTAGATGCAGCAGGCAAAGTGTACATGGAGCAGGCGATGGAAGCAGGCGATATCTTCCGCATGTGTCAGACCAAGGATGCGCCAATCCAAGACTGGGTGAAATTAGCTGTAAACCGTGCCCGTCTTTCGGATACGCCAGCAATCTTCTGGTTGGATGAAAACCGTGCGCATGATAGAGAGATTATTAAGAAAGTAAATAAGTACTTGCCAAATTACGATACCACTGGTTTAGACATTCGTGTATTAGCCCCAATCGAGGCGACGAAATTCTCCGTGGAGCGTATCCGCAAAGGTGAAGACACGATTTCCGTAACTGGAAACGTATTGCGTGACTACTTAACGGATTTATTCCCAATCTTAGAATTAGGTACTTCAGCTAAGATGTTGTCTATCGTTCCTTTAATGAATGGGGGTGGTCTTTTCGAAACAGGTGCAGGTGGTTCGGCTCCGAAACACGTAGAACAGTTTGTAGAAGAAGGATACCTACGTTGGGATTCATTAGGCGAGTTTTTAGCACTTCAAGCTTCGCTTGAACACCTAGCACAGACCCAAAACAATGCAAAAGCACAGGTTTTAGCAGATGCCTTAGACGAAGCAAATGCTTTGTTCTTGGCAAATGATAAATCCCCAGCACGTAAAGTAGGTCAATTAGACAACCGTGGATCACACTTCTACTTAACCTTGTACTGGGCTCAGGAATTGGCTAAGCAAACCAAGGATGCAGAACTAGCTGCGCGCTTTAAAGTGTTAGCGGATAGCTTGTCTAGCAATGAGGCTGAAATCAATGCCGAATTAATTGCTGCACAGGGTAAGCCACAAGAGATAGGTGGTTATTACTTCCCGAATGATGCATTAGCAGAAAAAGCAATGCGTCCATCACAGTTGTGGAATGACGCTATCGCTGCTTTATAAGCAAGCCGAAATAACTTTTAAAGGGGCTAATCGAGGTATCGATTAGCCCTTTTTTTATGTTTTTTATTAATTTGGACTTGCGGTTGCCTATTTTTATAGTATCTTGAAATTCAATTGTAGACGTATGAAATCCTTTTTTACAAAAGCCCTAGTTGTAGGCGTACTCATATCCATTATTCAACCCCTATATGCGCAGCAGGATATAGAAGCGGGCTTACAGGCTATTGCTGATGAATACCGTGCCGTGGGCTTAGCGGTGGTCGTAATAAAAGACAATAAACCCATCTACAGCAAGGCTCTGGGTTATAAAGACCTCGAGCATAAGGAGCCCTTAGCAACAGACAATTTATTTCGAATAGCTTCCATCTCCAAGTCCTTTACCGCAACAGCGATAATGCAGTTGGTTGAGCAGGGCAAGCTTTCCCTAGGAGATGATATGAGTAAGCTTATGGGCTTTACAGTTCGCAATCCAAAGTTTCCCGATACCCCGATTACCTTGCGCATGCTACTTTCGCATACGTCCAGTATTAACGACAGTAATGGATACTTTGACCTGAATGTAATCAACCCAAGTAAGTCTACGGACTGGGCTAAGTCCTACAGTGACTATGCCCCAGGCGAGGGCTACGCCTATTGTAACCTCAACTTTAATATGCTCGGAGGGATGTTAGAGCGCCTTACGGGAAAGCGATTTGACAACTATATACAAGAAACAATACTACAGCCATTGGGCTTAGCCGCAGGCTACTGTGTAGATTCCTTGGACAATAAACGATTTGCTACGCTCTATGAGTACAAGGCGCAGACAAATGATTTTTCAGCACAACCGGCAGCCTACAACCCACGTACAAAGGATATAGAAAACTACGTTTTAGGCGAATCAACACCAGTTTTTTCGCCAACTGGGGGATTAAAAATATCTGCCACTGACCTAGCAACCTATATGCAGATGCATATGAATTATGGAGCTTATAAGGACGGGAAAAGGCTGATCACAGCAGAAAGCGCTAAGCTTATGCAGACAGCTGTAGCAGTAGCCGATGGCTATGGCTTGGCACTTTCCCAAAGTCAGCAAATTATCCCAGGGGTAACCTTAGTCGGACATACTGGATCAGCTTATGGGCTCTATAGTACCATGTTTTTTAATCCAGAACAAAAGTATGGCTTCATAGTTGTTACAAATGGATGTATTGCAGACTATGAAAATGATTATGTTATGTTGTCTGTGAAAGCGGTAAACTATTTGTTTAAGAAATTAATTGAATAATTTTACGTTATTTTTTAACTTATCCTTTAATTACAAATTTGCAGCGTTATGAGAGTAATTTTTTTAAGTGTAATCCTCTGTCATATGATGCTTAACGCAGCAGTTTATGGGCAGGAATTGAAGATTTCAGATATCCGTAGGGATTTTAAGGTAGGTCATAAGGATGAAACAACCTGTAAGAAACATCTGGAAGCCTTAGAGAAGCATGCAGACAGTCCTATAGAAAGGGGCTACGAAGCCGCCTATCATATGTTTATGGCAAAACATACCAGCAATCCCCTAAAGAAGATGGGCTACTTTAAGAGTGGTAAGAATATGTTGGAGAAAGAAATTGCCAACAATCCGGATAATGTTGAATTGCGCTATATTCGACTCTGTATTCAATATTATACACCTAGCTTTTTGGGGTATAAAGGGCATATCAATGAGGACAAGCTCTATCTTCGGGACAACCTCTATAAGCTCTCCGACAAGCATACTAAGGAATTACTCTTTCAATACTTAAAAGGAGCCAATATGTTTAGTAGTGCAGACTTAAATTTATTGGGCAGATAATTCTTGGCAGCGCTATTATATTAGCGATCATTTTATATCTTAGTGTTTTGCTAAAACCATTTATTTTAGTTTTAACCTATGATTAAACAATACTTATTGTGCATCTTATGTGCTGCTGTACTGACAAGCCAGGGGCAGGGATTAAAAATCACCTATTCCCGCAGTAACAACGATATTGTGATTCCAAATCAAGATCCGCTATTGCTGTATACAGACCTGCAAGAAACCGTTATAACCAGCCTACAAGCGACCCAATCCCTAGCTAAATATCCTTACGAAACCTATTTCGTAGATCGCCAATCGCGAAGCTTCTATAAATACACCCGATTTTCAGCCAGCAAGGACTTAGCGATGCAAGATCAAGCTATCCTTAGTCGGGATAAGTTTACCTTAATGGATAGCTCAAGAGTAATCCTAGGCTACACCTGCAAGCTAGCCAAGACCAGCATAAACTCCAATAGCATTGATATCTGGTATACCACAGAAGCGGGCTTTTTAGGCGCCCCCAATGAAAGCGGGCAAGAGCTGGGCTTAGTATTAGAATATATTCGGAATGGCAATAGCAAGATTACAGCCACAGCGGTAGAAAATATAAGCCATATCCCAGCCCATATCTTACGTCCAGAATTTCAACAACTCGTGGATGGTCAGACCTATACGGATTTGCTCTGGAAGAGTAGATTTATCCAAATACCTGTTTTTCAAAATGAGCAGGTTAACTTTGTAGACAATCCCAAGCAAGATTCGGTGATGCGCTTTGCGCAGGGCACCGTGATCCTAAAGAAGGTCAAAGTACCCGTCCTAAATAAGAACAGTCAAGCCTTTTTGGAGCTGGTTCAAAAATCCAATGGAGATGCCTACGATCGTACAGGCTCTGTCTTTATGATCGCAGCAGATCAAGACTTAACTTTTCTAGATGGGATGAACAAAGGCATGGCTACTTTGCCGATGTATCAGGCTGGCGATGGCAAAGCCTATCCGGGGATGGTACGTACCCCAGGCTATTCGCCAGTGCATGAGTTGATGCGCTTCTTTACCTCATTTGGGGTTTCCCATTTTAATAATCGCGTAACCCTGAAAGGCAAGACTTGGCAAGACTCCTCAATCTACAGGCAGGATATCTCTGAGTTTTTAGCCCTGATGTCTGGTCAAGAAGTGTATATAGGTACCTATATAGGCAATTATGATAAAGGGGGGCATAAGTTAAGCTTGGAATTGACCATACATCCGGGGAGCTCCAAGATGGATTTTGGACATGTTATGCCACTTTTCAACACGACCAATGTGATGGAGATGGGGGGGCAGACCTATGCCACATTTTTTAGTGATCCAAAAGGCTTAGAAATGGAATTTGAACTCGCTCAAGATGCTCAGGATGTATACCTGCGTTACATAACCACAGGACATGGGGGATGGGGTGAAGGAGATGAGTTTGTGCCCAAGGAGAATAGCATCTTTCTGGACAATGAGCTGTTGTTTAAGTTTACCCCTTGGCGTACAGATTGTGGCGCATATCGCTTGTACAATCCCGTTTCGGGGAACTTCCAAAATGGCTTATCCTCTTCAGATTTAAGCCGATCCAATTGGTGCCCAGGTACAGTAACCAATCCCAATTATATATTTATTGGTGACCTTAAGGCAGGCAAACACAAGCTACAGGTACGTATCCCACAAGGGGCGCCTGAAGGAACCAGCTTTAGCTTCTGGAATGTATCGGGAGCCTTATTGTATAATTAGCAGCCGCCTAAAGCCTGAGCTAGGGTATTCGTTTTAAAACAAGGTTGGCGTACCCTTGTTTGGGATAGTTAAGGATAAGCCCAGCTCTTGGTTGAGCTGCGTAATAAAGTGAGCCGCTAAAAGCGGCGACTCAACCTCCAGATTTTGATGGATAAAGAAGTACAACTTGCGTAAGCCAGCAGCCTTCCATTCTTTTATCACCTGCACCCATTCCATCAGGCGATCATAGTCTGAAGCATGATTGGCCCCCACATAGCGAATAAAAGCGGCATCACTGGTCAGACGCATATGCAATAAGTCCCTCCGGCCAGCTGTATCGACGAGCACATTGCAGGTATTGGTTTCCTCCAAGAGCTGGTAAAACTTGGCCTTTATATCCTCATTGTCGAACCATTCGCTATTGCGTACTTCTACGGCTAAAGGATAACCTTTAGGTACGCTACGTAGAAAATCGGCTAAGCGATCAAAATCCTTAGGCTTGTAATTGTCGTGCATCTGTAGGAAAGCCATGCCTAGCTTCTCCTCAAACATTACCGTCGCGTCCACAAATTCAAGCATCTTTTGCTGGCTATTTAGCAAGCGGCTATAATGACTAATAGACTGGGGCACTTTCGGGAAAAACTTAAAATCAGCAGGCGTCTTATCGCGCCAGGTTTCCACTTGAGACTTAGCGGGCGCGCTGTAAAAGGTTGCATTGAGCTCAATAGAATTAAACTGTCGCGCATAATAGCTCAACTCATCCTTCGTGCCGCGGGGGTAAAAGCCTTTAAGATCGGTTTTATTCCATTTCGCACAGCCTACAAAGACCTCCATAGGTTCCGCAGCGCATTGCTTCTGTAAAAGAGCGAGGGTGGCTGAATCGGTCTTGGGAAGCTTGAAATCTATCGCTTCGGGGTTGCTTACTTGTCCAAACTTCATAACTTACTCTTTCCCTAAAAACTTACGATCTTCTGCTGAGAGTCCCGAGTCCAGGTATTCTTCTGCCTCAGGATCTGGATTAATGCTAATGCTATACTCCTTGGGATGGCTAGGCTTTCTACGAAATAAAATAGCACCCGTAACAACCCCTAAGAGGAAGAACGTGCCAATAATAAAAAGCTTCGAAGTCCGAATATCCCCAAACAGCCAGAAGGAAGCTTCCTCCTTATTATTAAAGAGTATGACGATCAGCAAGGCAATTATAATGCTGAAAATTATTGATTTTGGCTTCATATGTTAATTGATTGTTTACGCTATGCAGCTATAAGCTACAAATTTGCTATTCAATACCCGTACCAGCTTATTTTATAAGCAGTAGCTATTACAAAATAACGAAAAGATGCTGGTATTACAAATTGGAAAAGGGCTAAACAAATATGGGGCTGCTTAGCCTCTTGCTAAACAGCCCCATACGTATGGAGTCAGTGCTTATTATTGCTTGACCACTTCCACATTCACCACAATATCAATGTTTGGAGCTACTGCAGGCACGCCTGTAGGCAATAGGTCATTGTACTTGATATTATAATCAAAGCGATTTATCATTGTTTTAGCTGTAAAGCCAGCTCTGGTCATTCCCCAAGGGTCAGTGATAACGCCATTATTCTGTACCACATCAAAAACTACCTTTTTGGTAACATCCCGAATTGTGAAATCCCCAGTTAAGGTATATTTTCCATTTTTACCCTTTTTCATAATGGCATTCTTTAAAGTCATTGTCGGGAATTGCTCCGCATTAAAGAAATCATCACTTTTCAAATGTGTGTCACGCGCTTCAACACGCGTATCAATGCTGTTTACAGCAACGCTAAAGTTTACAATTGCACCTTCAAAAGTGTTGGCCGCTTTGGTATCCATAGCACCTTCTAAAGATCTGAACTCCCCATCGATAAAGGCAATGCCCAGATGGCTAACCGAGAAGCGGGTATTCGTATGTGCGGGGTCAACAGCCCATTTTTCCTGTGCAAAAGCAACATTTAGTAATACCGCAAAAACGGTAAGCAGTTTAAATAAATTTTTCATATCCTGTTTTGTTTAATTATCTGTCAGCAAAGCTCCCCATAATAAAGAACCTGGACATTGATCTATGATAAGAAATAAGAAAAATGGACTTTTTGTTTTGTTAAACTACCTTTTTCTGTAGCATGCTCCGATAATGAATCGGTGTAAAGCTGGTAATATTCTTAAAGGTTTTATGAAAACTCACTGAATTCTGAAAGCCACAGTCAAAACAAATCTGCTTAATTGGCATCTCATTTTCGGC
>JASLCA010000223.1 GCA_030146225.1 Sphingobacterium sp.
CAAATGATAGTCATCCGGAGCCAAAAGTAAAAGTCTCTTATTTTTCATTTTATCCAACTAATGTAACTTAGGCTATATTAAGCCCGGTATAAACTACTAAAGCAATTAATGCTACTTCAAATTAAGTGGACAATATTAGCTTTTTTTCTTGAACTTTCCTTTTTAACACGAAGGTTTATGCTCAATTTAATTTCTGTCTAAAGCAAGCTATTCATGGAGCTTACATCATTACTGAAATCATTCCAAATTGCAGAAGCCATAGCTTATCTTTTCATTTATCGATGCTATAAAAATACCGTAATTAGTCGGGTTGGCCTCTGAGAAACCCTCATCTTAAATAGATGAGTTGACCTCTGAGAAACCTTTATATTAAATAGTTGAAATACAACAAATTACAACAACTCCAACAGCTAATAGCATCCTGAAATAATTATCTATTTCACTAAAGAGTAAAAGTAATATATTTATATCTTTACATAGTGGAAATTAACAATTTCAGGAAGCATGATTTGCTTTCTAAAGCTAAACTAGCGTCAAATAGTTAAGACTATAAAGACGAGATAAGAATCTCTGTTAAAAAATAGAGCCAAGGAATAGATAGCATACAACAATTAGAATTTTATGGGATTAAGAAAACCAATAAAAGCAATTTTAGAACGAAATAGGCAAGTAGTAAAATTGAACAGCAACTATTCATCTCGTATTCCTGCGCCTAATGGCATTAAGGTGCCGTTGCATTTCCCTATATCTGATACCCCTTTAGTTTCTATAATACTGGCCTTTCATAATCATGAAGCATATACACGACAGTGTCTAGTGTCTATTTTACAGTTTCTACCCAAAAGTAGTTTTGAAATCATACTGATTGACGATCATAGCACAGATGCTATCGACCTATCAGATATTACAGGTGTAAGACTAATTCAAAATAAGTCAAAACAAGGCTTCATAAAATCTACCAATCAAGGCATTCAACATGCAATTGGTGAATATATTTACTTGTTAAACGCTACAAGTCTCGTCCAAGAAGGTTTTTTAGACGAGCTTCTTTCTGTCTTCGAAGAACATACTGATGTCGGTGCTGTGGGGTCGAAGATACTAAATACGAAAGGTAAGCTACTGGAAGCGGGTTCCGTATTTTTAAAAGACGCGAAACTTACGCATGTCGCTGGCAAGCCCAGCTACTACCCAGAATTTAACTACTGCTATCAAGTCGATTACTGCTCGGCGCGTAGTCTCCTATTTAGAAAGCTGTCAGATAATGGGATGCTTAATCTATTCAATGAGGATTTTACAGCTTCATATTTCGCTGAAGCGGACTTATGTTACCGACTAAGACATGAGCAGGGAAAGCATATTTTTTACAGTCCATTTTCTAAAATTGTGCATTACCAAGGAGTAACAAAAGGCTTTACAAGCAATTTGCACATAAAAGAAGAAGCATATGAGAGAAATTTCCAAACCTTTAAGCAGAAATGGTCCAAAGAACTTGCTGCGATAAAGGCCCACAGCATTCATCATCGAATTCTAGAGTTTTGCACAAGGGGATCTATAGTTTTCTTTAATGACCAGGTTCCCCAATATGATAATAATTCCGGTGAGCTCAGACTAACCGAAATTATGAAAGCTTTTAAACAGCTCAATTATCATGTAACATTGGTAACCTTAGAAAACGATATAAACAATTCATACAACGCATACTTTCAGCGATTGGGAATTGCTGTTCTTTATTTACATAGTAGAAAATCAACTATTGCACGCTATTTTAAAGCAATGTCTTATGCAACACCAAGAATTTGGATGCATTCGGCAACGACCTTTAATAGATTTTACAAAACGGCGAGAGAGACCTTTAAAAAGTTTGACTTAATTTTTGATATGGTGGATATACATCACCTACGTCATAAAAGAGCTTCAGAGTTGTTTCCTGAAGATAAAGGAATCTCAGCGGAATACCACAGATACCTTAAGATTGAGACAGAAGCTTCTCAGCTAGCGGATATAGTGATCCCGATCTCAGAACAAGAAAGGGACTACATGCGTAGCCTATGTGCGGATGAGAAGATGTTGGTGATCTCAAATATTCATTATGCAAAGATTAATCTTGAGGAGACGCCTAGATTTGCTGATCGTGAAGGCTTATTATTTGTGGGTTCTCTGCATACGCCAAATATTGATGCGATTAATTATTTAATCGATGACATTATGCCGCTTATATGGCATACGGATCCTAGCATAAAGTTGCATATCGTGGGTAATGTGGCGCAATGCTTCCCTGCCGAGCGCAAATCCTTACCAAATGTGATTTTTCATGGCTTTGTTCCCGAAATTAGACCTTACTATTTACAGCATAGAATTATTGTTGCCCCGCTGAGATATGGTGCGGGAGTAAAGGGAAAAATTGGACAGGCTTTAGAATATCATGTCCCTGTGGTTTCAAGTGAGATCGGAACCGAAGGCATGTTCTTAATAGATGGAAAGCATATTTTAATAGCCGAAACGCCTGAAGACTTTGCTGCTAAAACCCTTAGCCTATATTCGGATGAGACCCTATGGAAAGCGCTACAAGCGAATGCAATTTCAGGACTAGCACCTTTCTCCAAAGAAGAACTCTACAAAAAAATAAAACAGATGGAGTTAATGATTAACTAAGCATTAACTCCATCTGCGAAACTAAACTGTAAGGAATTAAAGTTGCCTTAATCTAGTTTCTTCAAGGGCTTGGTTCCATTTTAAGCGTACCAATTCTGGATTATATGGTTAGATATCCTAATGGCAACCAAGACTGGCTCAAACCTTATTACAGCTGGTTTAAATCACATGATGGAACCTGATAGGTTATAGTTAAACAGGAAGATAACCCTATTGGCCCTCCATAAAATTCCCCTCCAGAGTCATTACAGCCATGAATAGTTATTATTAAAATTTTTTCTAGAATAAATATTATATTAAGTACTTTCGTCCAAATCTTACTACATACAAAACCTTCCAATAGGAAGTCTTAAAGTAAGAAATCTACACAGGCAGCACAGTATAATGAGTATAATAACAGAAGGTAATCGGCTTAACAACTTTGATTTTTTACGACTACTATTTTCCAGTTTGGTAATTTTTTCTCATGCATTTGCTTTAACCAACACAAGTCCAGAAATACTTAGTAAATACAGCCATGGACAACTTAGCTTTGGAGGATTGGCTGTAGACGTATTCTTTATTATAAGCGGCTTTCTAATTATGAATAGCTTAAGGTATAGTAAATCTGTAAAAAACTATCTTTGGAAAAGATGTTTAAGACTTTTCCCCGCCCTATTTTTCATGTTAATATTCTCCTGCATAATCATTAGTATTGTTTATACGGGTGATAATATCCTTAAAGAGAAATACTTCTATAAATATTTTTTCGACAACCTCACCTTATATAAAGTACGCTATAGCATACCTCATGTTTTTGAGAATAATCCGTACCCGGAAGCCATTAACGGTAGTCTCTGGTCTTTATCCTATGAATTTAGCATGTATTTAGTACTACTCTTAGGGTATAAATTCAAAGAAAACAAAAGAATTTTGATTGGACTATTATTCTTGCTTTATGCACTTTCTGTCTACGGACAATTTAACGTACAGGTTTTAAGCACTTTCTTTAGTGAAATCCATTTAGACACGACCCAATTATACCGGTTAGCCACTTTATTTCTTGCAGGAAGCATCTTAAGCATGTTTGATCTTCAACGATTCAACAAACTACCTCTAAAACTCCTTTTGTTTTTAGGAATCTTAGCAGCTATACATTTCCACATGTATACGTATTTCTCCATCATACTTACCCCTGTGCTAGTAATTCTTGTGGGCTTATCTTATAGTCCCCTATTAAATTTCATACCTTCAAAGATTGGGGATCTATCCTATGGCATATACATCTACGGATTCCTTGTTCAGCAAACACTTATGAACTATTTCACGCTAAACCCATATTCTTTAACACTTTACAGCCTAATAATAACTTACATCCTTTCTTTTATGTCTTGGCATTTAGTTGAGAAGAGATGTTTACTTTTTAAAAATCGCTTTTAAGCACAGACACTACTTCGTATAGCTTTGAAAGATATTTCGTCAAAATACCAGAAGTTTTACATTGTAAAAAATTTCTGATGTTTTAACTTAGTTTCTTCAAGGAGTTGGTTCCACTTTAAGCGTACCAATTCTGGATCATATTGCTGCATATCCTCCTTGGCTGCCAAGCCCATCCTCGATCGAAGCGCCGCAGAGTTCATCAATTGGCTTAAATAGTCTTTCATATCTGCACTATCAGCGGCTAGGTAACCATTTCGACCATGGTCAATAAGCTCATTCACTCCCGAACAGCTACGCAGCCCCAGCACGGGTAAACCAACTGTCATTGCTTCTGTTAAAGCCAAAGGAAAACCCTCGTATTTACTCGGAAAAATAAAGATATCAGATTCCCTTAGATGCGACAAAGGATCTGCAGTAAAGCCCTTCAGGAAAATACGACTCGACAAACCCTTCTCTTCAATCATCGCTTGCAAAAGCTCTTGATCGGATCCTATTCCCCAAAACACTAAATCCCATTCAGGATAAGTTAGAGCCAATTCACTAAAGATAGCTATCGCCATACTTTGCTGCTTACAGCCATCGTCAAGTCGGCCAATATGAATAACTTCATAACGCTCTTTTTGGAGCTGATGCTGAACAAAATCCGTTGCAGGCAGTTGTGGAACAGGATTTGGAATAACGAAGATCTCCCCCTTTAAACTAGGCGGCACAAAAGTTTTATAGCTTTCAAAAAGCACTTGAATGGCAGACAATTGCTTAAAAGTATCTATCAATAGGTTCATTTCAAGACTATCCCGAGGTCCAAAAACAGGCATATAATCATAGTCAGGTCTTCCATTTACCGTATTGACAATTGGAAAGTTATAGTGCTGTTGATAGCTAATCTCTAAGGCTGAATCAAGGGATACTGTAAGTACAATATCAGGATCAAGGGACTCAAGATAGGCTTTCCAAGCTGACGAACGCTGCTTTAAATTAAATAGCACAACATTGCCTCCATACTTTTTAGCCAATCCTGCATTATAGAACTTAGCTAACTTTTTATTAATCTTCCCTGCTAACCATCTTAATGGATTATTTCCTTTATAATTGAGCAAAGCTTTTAACTGGACTTGCTCCAGCGCTGCATCATAAACATTCGTCACGGTTATGCCTGCTTCCAAATCAAACATAGGCTGTCCCTGCACCCCCTCATTGGTAGCAATAACAACCTCATTTCCAGACCTCCGAAAACCATTAGCCAGGAAACAGCACATTTTCTCGGCTCCACCAGAGCCATTCAGAAAGGACTTATGTTGTACTAATACAATCTTCATAGAGGATAATTTTCACGTATCCTTAGTCTACATTTACGTCGATAAGTAGAGATGGGGATAAACTTGCAGAGAAATAATAAAAAGACGCGTTTTCTAACATAGCGCTTATAATAGGCTTGATAATAAATATCAAAATCTTTCGGATTTTCAGCCTTCAAAAAAGCTTTAAATGGCGAGCTAAGTGTAGCCGCGCTTATAGACTTTGCGTTAAGCAAACTATGCTTAGCCTCAAAATCTCGTATCAAATGGAACAAGAAAGATTGTTGCTCATTATCCAATGGCAAACCTAGGTATCTTAACTCAAAAGGTTCATGTTCTAAAAAACGTAACAAGTGCTGACTATGCGATTCCCAAAGGTCATATTTATTGTAAAAACCCGTCAATATCTCAAACCAATGTGATATTTGATTCAGTACCTTAAAACTATTATTACGAACCTGTTTCGTATTCTGTCCCTCATGCTGTCTATAGAAATATTTAGCAGTAGGATTTAAAGCAACCTTATCGGTTAGGGCGAGCAAGCGATGTGAAAGCAAACCATCCTCACAAGGCTGAATCCCCTCTGGGAAGCGTACATCTGGATACTTATCTAGAAAGGACTTTCGCAAGAATTGTGCACAAGTCGGAAGGGCGGTTGTATTCGGATAAGAGCCTGTATAAGCCTTTCCTAGAATGACTATACTCGCATCCTTGGCTACCGCGATATTATAGGATGATTCGATAAAGTCAGTTGCTATCGTATCATCTGAATCCATAAAGAAAATATACTCCCCTTTGGCCACGAGCAAGCCATTGTTCCTAGCGATAGAAACACCAGAATTAGCCTGCTCAATATATTGAATCCGTGGGTTCTCCGCAGCAAACTGCTGGCAAATTTCGGCTGATCTATCAGTGCTACCATCATTAACCAAAATCAACTCAAAGTCTTGAAATGTCTGCTGTACTACACTGTGTATAGCCTCCTTAATAAACAGCTCCACATTATAAACTGGAATAACAACGGAAACAAGCACTTTTTTTACAGATTTCATTGTCGCTAATTTACGAGAAATCAATAGTATTCTTTATAACTGAAAAGTTTATTTCAAAGAATCAATTAATCGTTCTTTGCTGAGCTTAAACTCGCGAAATTGAAACTCCCCATTCTTAAAACCTAGCATTGCACCAAAATGAATTTCACTTTCATCTGTAGACATTTTGAAAATCGCTGAACGATAAGCATTTCGCTCCACTAATGGATAAGGAATAACTTTAAAGTTTAGCCCATCTTCTGAATACGCTATATAAATAGATTCCGAGGTATACTGCTTCACATCTCCAACAGCCAAACATAAAAAATAAAAGCCATCCACATATTCTGCCTGTATATGCCAGGGAGCATAATTAGGGTTTACCTTTGCCCAGGGCTTGTTTATAAAGTTGACAATTTTACTCTTATTAAAAGCAGGATAATTAAACCCATCCTTTGACGCGCGCTGTATAATATAGGATTTATCTGGCCCTTTATAATTTTTCGGCCCAGTATTAATTTCAACTTCATAACTTATAAAATCCTTTCCATTATGAATAAAAGTTGGGGACACCAAGTGACTATTCTGAGGAGTATAAGGCATATTGCTCGTTAAAACCACTTCCAAAGGGTTCCAATGAATTCCATCCACAGATGTTTGTCTAATAATAGTGCGCTGCGCATTTTTCTTCAGTTTCTCTTTGTTGTTTCGACTGCCCGCACCACGATTCTTTAAAGCAGCTGCGGTGATAAAACTCCCCCGTGTAAATAGGTTAAATTTATTATTCAAGTAGAGTAAATCCACATCTGACCAAAAGCCCTGCTTAGGCTCTGTCTTTTGATCAATAAAACTTTCTTCTAGGGAAGGGGTTTCCTGTATAGGATTTTTAATACCAACGGGACTAATCCAATTCAAGCCATCATTTGAGACAACTATTGTTGGGTTTTCATAGCGCTTAGCAAGTTGATCTG
>JASLCA010000244.1 GCA_030146225.1 Sphingobacterium sp.
ACAGGGTAGCGATGGTTATGTAAGCATGCAGTGCGTTGTTAGTAGAGCACTTTAATCTGAACTTTCAGAATTATAACTGGCGAAGAAAACTACGCCTTAGCTGCTTAAGTTAGACTTAACATAGCTATTTGTCCAGCTAGATCCTGTTCTTTGGTTTAGCACCCTGGGCATCGAACAATAGAACTGGCCGATGTGATGTTACTAAGCATTGGCGAGACACAGTAACTACGGAGAAAGGTACAGGTCCGCTGCTCACCTTCCCTCTCCCGACAATTAAAGAGAAGCTAAGCATGTAGAAAGCGTAAATTATACTATGATTGGACGAGGGTTCGAATCCCTCCGACTCCACAAAAAGCTCAACCAACAGGTTGGGCTTTTTTTGTGGGGTCTGGAATGAGAACCCGACAAGAGGGTTCGAACGTTATCGTTTAGGGCAGGCGGGCGGGGATCGCGGGGCTAAACACATCCCTCCGACTCCACAAAAAAGCGCAGGCATAAGCATGAAAAGATCGATGCTAAGATGAAAAAAATGTAAATTGCGCGATATAAAAAATAATAAGGAAAAAATAGCGCTCGCATAGCAATATTAACTTATAGATAAATAATTGAGGTGAAAGAAGTCGGTAAGGAAAGTTGGACGGTTTGTCCCAAATGTCACGGTCATGGAAAAAAAAGTCGCGGACTTAGCAAGAAAGCCAAGCTTCGTTACCAAGCTACATGTGTGGAGTTTCGAAAAAACAATCCCTTAAGCCCTCTCCCTTCAGCTCCTAAAGGTTATCTCTACCCCTGCCTAGATTGTAGCAACTCCGGAATAATCCCTGCATTTAACCCGCCGAGTCCAGCAGTGGAAAAATATCCCCACGTAGCAATTATTGGAGCAGGTATCGGAGGCGTAGCCTTAGCTGTAGCCTGTTTACATCGGGGCATCCCCTTTACCCTTTACGAGCGAGACCTGGACTTTAATGCAAGATCTCAAGGCTATGGACTTACCTTACAACAAGCGAGTAAAGTCATGAATAGCTTTGGGATAGGCCAACTCGCCGAGGGCATAGTATCTACAAAACATATTGTACATAATACCGATGGCAAAGTCTTGGGAGAATGGGGCCTTAGAAAATGGATACCCGCCCAACATGATATAGCACATAAGCGCTCAAATATACATATAGCTCGTCAAGCCTTACGCCTTGCCCTTCTTCAGCAACTGGGGATAAATAACCCCATACAATGGGGCCATCAGTTGGTTGATTTTAAGACATCAAACAATGCCCCCATTCAGCTTAACTTTCAGGTAGATGGCATCCTGAAGACAGCAGAATCAGATTTGCTGGTCGGGGCAGATGGGATACGCAGCATGGTACGTAGTAAGTTGATAACAGAAGCCAAGAGCCCCTTGCGCTACCTAGATTGCATGGTAATCTTGGGAATCTGCCCTGTAAGTGCAGTTTCAACACTGAAAAGTGAGCTCTTAGACTTAGTGACTGTCTTTCAAACTGCCAATGGCAAGGAGCGAATCTATGTAATGCCATTTAATAAGCAGAGCATAATGTGGCAGTTAAGTTTCCCTATAGCAGAGGCAGAAGCCATAGCACTTAGCAAAAAAGGGCCTAAAGCGCTTAAGGAGGAGGCTTCAGTACGAACAGCTTGGCATAGCCCGATCCCAGAACTAATTGCTGCGACTCCCGAGTCTGCAATATCTGGTTATCCCGTATATGATCGGGCACTCCTACAAGCTAGCGCTTTGGTCCATGCTAAGCAAGCTACATTGATTGGAGACGCAGCCCATCCCATGAGTCCGTTCAAAGGTCAGGGAGCCAACCAAGCCTTGCTTGACGCACTCTCACTGGCACGCGAGATCAGCAAAGGTTGCCCCCCAAACAAGGACTGGCGTGCATTTGGAATAAGAGCAAGCGTTTTAAATAATTATGAATCAGAAATGCTGGAACGCAGCGCATCCAAAGTCGAAGGTTCTGCTGCAGCCTCACAGATTCTACACTCAGATGCCGTGCTCCAAGAAATTGATGAGCCCAGAGGGAATTGCATGTCTACGAAGCAATAATAGCCACAACCATCCTTGGAAATTACCTGAGTCATATAAAAATCAGTTTGCAAAACAGGGACGCTATTTATCCATAAATTTAAAGCAGGATACCAGCTAGTTCACTAATCGTTGAAATAACTTGATCCGCAGCTGTAGTATCATTAGCATCCTGATCCGTTTCCCATTCCTGTCCATGCAGCCAAAGGGTTTGACAACCTGCTAGCTTACCGGCTTGCATATCCTTTTGATAAGAGTCCCCAATCACCAAGCAATTCTTTGCAGGCAAGCCTAGTGCTTTTACGCCCAATGCATAGATCATCGGGTCTGGCTTGCGTACAGCTACAACAGCAGATTCAACGACCTCATCAAAGTAATGATGTATGCCATAATCATTGAGTACGGTATTTAAGTTGCCATAGAAGTTGGAAACCATCACCATCGGGAATTTTCCATATAGGCGCTCTAATATAGGTTTCGCCTGTTCGATGTGCTGCTGTGCTATTGCATTGCAAGCGCTAGCCATTAAGGGAATCAAGCTTTTATCCAAGGAAATCCCAGTGCTGTGGAGTTGCTGAAACTGCAAGGAAAGCTTCACACGAAGCACATCCTCAAAGTCAAAATCCACCATCACCAGTCTATTTCGTCCCATTTCTCGTTCGGCAAATACATAAGCTGCATAAAACAGGTCGCGCTCAAGCTGTATACCATGGGCAGTATAGCAATCCCAAAGTACCCAAGCCCAATGTTTCCCATTGGTATCCAAGGTTCCGCCATAATCAAACAATAAGCCCTTTATCTCTGCACACATATAATTTTTTTATTTATCAATACTAATTATCCACTTCCTTCACCTTTTTAGTGAAGAGCATAAAGATCAATCCGATGCCGATCCATATTAGCTCACGTATACGCGTCGCCACGCCAATTAAGATGCCTAGACTTGCCGCATAACCTACACTTACCATCGCCATAGCCATCCCTCCTTCTCGCGTCCCCAGTTGTAAGGGGAAGAAGAAAATCAGATTTGCGAATAAAGAAGATCCAGAGCTAACGATAAGCGCTTCTACATAAGTCATCTGTGCACCTAAAGTCCATGCAATCAACAAAATCTCTAGACAGCCTAATACTCGAGCAAGAAACTCCCAGGTTAAAGCCGTATAAAAGCTTTGCTTACGATTGACAAATAAATCCTGTATTTGAATATCAATATCGGCAAACAAGTCCTTTTTTTCCGCAGCAAACTTGCCAACACGCTTTCCAATCCAAGGAAGTTTG
>JASLCA010000251.1 GCA_030146225.1 Sphingobacterium sp.
TAGATATAATCATTGACAGCCTCTTCATTGGGGGTAAGCTTGTTTTTACCAATATTCCCACCTATAATAAGGCCATCTTTATTTTTTAGATTTTTTAAACGAGCTGCCGCCACATCAGCGCCTTGATTGTTAAAGCCCATGCGGTTGATCAGTGCCTCATCAGCTACCAGTCTAAACATCCTAGGCTTGTCATTTCCAGGCTGTGGACGCGGGGTTACCGTACCTATTTCTATAAAGCCAAAGCCCATCTTGGCCATATCCTCAATAAAGGTTGCATTCTTGTCAAAACCAGCAGCCAATCCCACCGGATTTTTAAACTTTAAACCAAAAACCTCACGCGCTAAACGCTTGTCTTCCACCGTATAAAGCGACTTCAAAAGAGACTTGGCGCCCCATAATTTACTAAATCGATTCAATCCACCCGTCACCGTGTAATGTGCGGTCTCGGGATCCATGCTAAAGAATAATGGTTTGACTATTTTATACATAAGCACAAAGGTAGCCAAACAAGCAGAAATTTCATTACTTTTGTACCAAATGATATCAATTAATAATTTAACATTCGAGATTGGCTCCAGAGCGTTATACGACGAGGCCAATTGGCATATAAAACCAGGTGATAAAGCGGGCTTAATCGGCGCCAATGGCGCTGGAAAATCCACTTTATTAAAGCTTATTGTAGGCGCCTATGCGCCCACATCAGGCAGTATATCGATGGCAAAGGATTTAAAGATTGGCTATTTAAACCAAGATTTACTCTCCTACCATTCCGAAAAAAGCATTGTGCATGTCGCTATGGAGGCCTTTGAAAGGCAAAATCAGCTGCATGCAGAAATAGAAGTATTACTGGGAAAGCTAGAGACAGACTATTCGGACGAGATCCTCAATAAGCTGAGTGATAAGCAAATGGAGTTTGAGGCTTTAGACGGGTACAGTATTGAATTTAGAGCCCATGAGATTCTGGCGGGTCTAGGCTTTACAGAAGAGGAACAACGCAGGCCTTTAGCCACCTTTTCAGGAGGTTGGCGGATGCGGGTGATGTTAGCACGTATCCTGCTGCAATCACCGGATATTCTCCTGCTGGATGAGCCGACCAACCACTTGGACTTACCCTCCATTAAATGGTTAGAGACCTACTTACAATCCTTTGAAGGCTCTATCGTTATTGTTTCCCATGATAGGTACTTCTTAGACCGCATTATTAACAGAACGGTAGAATGTCGCAAAGGCAAGCTCACAGTATATGCGGGCAATTACAGCTTCTACCTAGAGGAGAAATCCCTGCGTGGAGAAATCCAAAGCAGTCAATTTAAAAATCAACAAGCAAAGATAAAACAGGAAGAAAAGCTTATCGAGCGATTCCGTGCAAAGGCGAGCAAGGCCAAGATGGTACAGTCCCGTATCAAAGCGCTGGACCGTATGGAAAAGATTGATGATATCGATGATGACAACCCAGAGGTAAACTTCAGCTTTAAGTTCTCAAAACCCTCCGGCAGGCATGTGGTCACCATTGAAAACTTAACGAAGTCCTATCCTAATCTGGAAATCTTGGACAATGCCAGTGGCATTATTGAAAAGGGCGATAAAATCGCGCTTATCGGAGCCAATGGTAAGGGTAAGTCAACCTTGCTGCGGATTGTTGCGGATGCAGATACAGAGTTTAAAGGCAGCAGCACTAAGGGGCATAATGTTTCGCAAACCTTCTTTGCACAGCATCAATTGGAGGCTTTGCACTTGGACAACTCCATCTTACAGGAGTTGGTCACCTTTGCCCCTAAGCATACTGAAACCGAATTAAGGTCTATCTTAGGCTGTTTCTTATTTACAGGAGACGACGTATTCAAGAAAATCAAGGTGCTCTCTGGGGGCGAGAAATCCCGGGTAGCCTTGGCAAAAGCCCTAACAGCCGATGCCAACTTCTTGGTATTGGATGAGCCAACCAACCACTTGGACATGGCTTCAGTGAATATTTTGATTCAAGCCTTGCAACAATACGAAGGTACTTGTATCGTGGTATCGCACGATCGTTACTTCTTAGACAATATAGCCAACAAGATTTGGTTTATCGAAGACAAGGAGATTAAGGAATACCCAGGCACTTATCAGGAGTTTGAAGAATGGAATGCCAAGCGTACCATTAAGCCTGAAAAGAAAACCGAGAAAAAGCCTGTTAAAGAAGAGCCAAAAAAGGAAAAGGTTCAGCCATCGGATGACATTAAAAAAACCATCCAACGCATGAACAAAGAACTTGCAGCCTTGGAAACAAAGATTGCAGAGCAGGAAAAAGAGGTTAAATCCTTAGAATTGGAACTTGCCAAGGAGGAGATTTATGCGGATGCTGTCAAGCTGCAAGCTACGACAAGAAGTTATAATTCTACCAAAGCAGCTTATGAACAGTTGCAGACTGCATGGGAAGCCCTTGCAGAAGAAATTATGAGTTTAGAAGACTAAAGGTAAGCGCGGTTGTCAAGGAGACAACCGCGCTTACTCAATACGCTAATTATGAAAATATTATTCTTTGTAACCTTTTGGGCTTGTCAAATTATTTCCAGCATCCTCTTTAAATACGGCGGTATTTATCCAAAACACCAATGGAAAGCCCTTATCCTAGGAAATCTTATTCTTTTATCCGCGAGCTGGTTCCTCGTTCAGCTGTTTAAGACCGTCCCCCAGCCTATTGTGATCGCACTATGCTCTGGCGGAACTTTCCTTACGGTACAACTTGCCATGGCCTTGTTTTTTAAGCAGCCATTATCTTGGATACAGATTTCAGGATCTTTAATTATTATTGTAGGGATGGTTATGGTGACCTTTGGGGACAAGGGAACATTAACATCTTAAGCAGCTTTAGTAAGAGGATTTATCTTGATCGCGCTCGATCTCTTCGGTACGCACGGCATTCATATTTTGAATGCTTTCAAAGATGTTTTCTAAATCCTTACATAAGCATAAAAGCTTGTTAACATTCACATCATTTAAATCTTCGAAATGTTCTAATTCGAAAGTGTAATAATCGCCATCTTCAAATACCTCCATCGTTTCCCGCATCTCTCCATCTGAAGCTAGATTGACTAATTGCACGAACACTTGATTTCGGATATCCTCCAGCAAATGCAATGTTTCAATTACCCGATTTCTATAGACCATGATTAAAAAAGTTAAATGTAACTTCCACCTGCTTTCTTCGTCGAAGGAATAC
>JASLCA010000252.1 GCA_030146225.1 Sphingobacterium sp.
CGTACATAGTTTCTTAAGCCCTGAGACTGAATATAGATTTAATGCAGCTGCTTTTAAGCGTATGAAATCCACTGCTATATTTATTAATACCGCACGCGGAAAGATTCATCAAGAGCAAGACCTGATCGCAGCCTTACAAGCTGGGGATATATGGGGAGCAGGCCTAGACGTTACAGACCCCGAGCCTATGCTAAGCAACAACCCGCTCCTCAGCATGCCCAATGCCTGCATATTGCCTCATATAGGCTCTGCAACCCTAGAGACACGCACGCAGATGGCGATTATGGCCAGCAACAACCTTATCGCAGTTAAAAATGGACACCGGATGCCACAAATTTTAAATCCAGAAATCTACGCTTAAGCGCTGCCGCTTACAGGACAATTGGTATATAGACTAAAACAAGCAGGGCTTTCCAGCCCTGCCCTTTGCAGAAAAGCCTTAGTGGCATATAAAGACGAAAAAAAAGCGGCTGCTCCCACCTGGAAACAACCGCTTTTTCGTTAAGTATAGTTAAATACTTATTTCTTTGCTGTCAAAGATACTTTAAAATTAATCTCTTTGGAAATTAAATCGTCTTCTTTTCCAGTATAATTTACAGCCCAGTCAGCACGCTCAATATTAAAGTCAGCTGTCAACTGAATTGCTGCATCTGTAAGTTCCGCAACATTTGCATCAAAAGAGATGTTTTTGCTAATGCCTTTAATCGTTAAGTTACCAGAAACCTTCACTGTACCAGCAGTAGCGCCATCTTCAACTGCAGTCACCTCAAAGGTAGCCTGCGGGAATTTTGCAACATCAAAGAAGTCTTCATTCTTTAAGTGACCATCTAATTTCTCTTTCCATTCTCCTTCTAGATCAGTCGTACTAATTGTATTCATGTCTAAAACAAAAGAACCTCCCACAAGCTTGCCAGCATCAGCTACTAAAGTTCCTGAAGTAATGGAAATCAAGCCAGTATGTGCACCAGTCATTTTTGTTCCAGTCCATTGTACTTTAGAAGCAGCCACATCCACCTGATACGCTGTGCCCGCTACCGCTGGCGCTACCGTTTCAACTGAATCCTTAGTTTCTGCTTTCTTACCTTCTGGGTTTCCGGCACAAGACGCTAACAAAATCGCTGCGCTAACTGCCATTAATGAGATTTTTTTCATGTTTATGTTTTATCTTAAAAAATTATGTGTTACAACTTATTCTTTTGCAAAAATAATATAGTTTATAGTAAAAAGTATTACCTGAGCACAATTTAACAATTAAAAGACAATTTATTAATGCGCTGGACTCGCTTCTACACGACGAATATCTGCACCCAATGCTTTTAAACGCTCTTCTATATCCTGATAGCCGCGCTCAATTTGTTCTATATTATGGATTACCGACTTGCCCTGTGCGGAAAGTGCTGCAATCAGCAAGGATACACCCGCACGTATATCTGGGGAGGTCATTTCTATGCCGCGTAGCTTAGTCTGATGATTCATACCGATTACGGTAGCTCTATGTGGATCACATAAGATAATCTGTGCCCCCATATCAATCAGCTTATCCACAAAGAAGAGACGGCTCTCAAACATCTTCTGATGGATTAATACATTCCCTTTTGCCTGAATGGCCGTAACCAGCACAATACTCAGTAAATCCGGCGTAAAGCCTGGCCAAGGTGAATCCGAAACGGTTAAAATTGAGCCATCAATAAAGGTATCTATCGCATAGGAATCCTGGGCGGGGATAAAGATGTCATCGCCCTTTAATTCAAATTTAATACCCAATTTAGCGAAGATCGTAGGGATAATGCCCAACTCTTGGAAACACACGTCTTTAATAGTGATTTCTGAACCAGTCATTGCAGCTAGCCCAATAAAAGAGCCTATCTCAATCATATCTGGCAACATGCGGTGGCTAGTACCGCCTAAGCTTTCAACCCCTTCAATCGTCAATAAGTTGGACCCAATGCCTGAGATCTTAGCGCCCATCCGGTTCAACATCTTGCACAACTGCTGTAAGTAAGGCTCACAAGCCGCATTGTACAAGGTAGTGGTTCCTTTCGCCAATACTGCCGCCATAACGACATTGGCTGTCCCTGTTACGGAAGCCTCATCCAATAGGATATAAGCCCCTTTTAACTGGGTAGCATCTACATTAAAGAAGTTGTTTTCACTATCGTATACAAACTTAGCGCCTAACTTCTCAAAGCCTAAAAAGTGGGTATCTAAACGTCTTCTTCCAATCTTGTCTCCACCTGGCTTAGGGATTGCTGCCTTTCCAAAGCGTGCTAACAATGGCCCCACAATCATAATGGATCCTCTTAAGCTACCGCCTTTCTGCTTAAACTCAGCAGATTGAAAATAACTTATATCTATATCTTTTGCTTCAAACTCGTAGGTATCTTTGTTGATCCGATTTACCTGAACGCCCAAAGCAGCCAAAAGGTCGATTAGCTTGTTGACATCTTTAATGTCTGGAATATTACTAATCGTCATCTTTTCTGAAGTCAACAACACTGCTGACAAAATTTGCAATGCTTCGTTCTTAGCCCCTTGAGGAACAATCTCTCCCTTCAGTTTTTTGCCACCAATTATTTCAAATGCGTTCATATTTTATTCTAAAACTTTTACTTCTTAATATACTAAATAATTATCGAAAAAAAAGAGCAATTGGATAACGACTTACGCCTCTCAATTGCCCTCCCATTATGTCACCATAAACTAGCCTAGCGCTTGAAGCCACCCTTCTTTGGTGCAAAGGTTTTTTTCGCAGCAAAGGGCTTCTTATGATTGCTATTGCTTTGGCTACTGCCACTGCTTTTCTGATGTCCAGCGGTGCCTTGCGTTTTCATGCGGCTTCCTGGAGGCGGGCTCTTAAAGTCAACCTTGGTCAAGACCGTATCCAGTGGAAGTTGCAACTCCCCAGCAGATAGCTCTCTTAAGTCATGTAGGATATGATCATCCTGCACAGAATCCTTATTCCAGGTCATATAGGCCATTTTCATAAAGTTGGCAATGGAAAGCGCCATCTTCTGCTTAGCCTCTGACTCAGGCATCGCCTTTGTCTTATTAATCATACGCTCTACCGTAAAGCCATAATGCTTAAAACGGATCTTATGTTGCGGATACTCCAAAAGATCTGGCTTATGATGGATTTCTTCCCGTGTAGGTACCGGATAAGGCGAGTCTACATCGATCTTAAAGTCCGAAATAATATGTAGGTGATCCCATAGCTTATGCTTGAAATCAGATACATCCCGTAAGTGTGGATTTAAGACCCCCATCATATCGATCACAACTTGTGCGTATCTATTGCGCTCCTCTTTGGTAGGAAGTGTACATATATAGTCAACCATATTCTGTACGTTTCTTCCATATTCGGCCAAAATTAAATTTGGTCTTGTGCTATTGTAATCGAATTCCATAGTATTTATTTATAACATCAAAAGCCTTATCCAGTTGATGTATCATTACCTTTTTGATTGCTTAAACTATCCTAAGCTTTGCAAATTTAAGCAACAATTGTTTCTGTCCCAACTCTTTGAAGAAAATAGTTGCTTTTATATCTTGTTTATTGCCTTCTAGGCTTACCACTTTGCCAAATCCAAAACGTTCATGTTCAACTTCCATACCAACTTGTAAGCCCGATGTGTCTGAAGCTGTAAATCCAGCGGTAGGCACATGCGCCTTAGGCAAGATCGACGTGGTCTTCATAGGCTTCGGCTTGGGCTTAGAAAAACTATCCCCTTCCTTCTGCTTCCATGCGACGCGCTCGGACTGAAAGCCACCTTCCTTGCTGGTAGCAGCTGCTCTAGGCTGAAAGTCTAGAGCGAGACAAGCCGGATTTAACTCATCTAAGAAGCGGCTTGGCTCACAGTTGTTCAACGTCCCCCAGCGGTAGCGGGAGGTAGCGTATGACAGGTGTAGCAAGCTTTCGGCACGGGTCACCGCTACATAAAACAAGCGGCGCTCCTCTTCTAATTCCGAGCGTGAGTTTAATGCCAATTGGGAGGGAAATAAATTTTCCTCCAGTCCTACAATAAACACGGCTGGAAACTCCAATCCCTTTGAAGAGTGAATCGTCATCAAGGAGACGGTGTCTGCATTGGGATCCTTGTCCTTATCGTCATTGGTCAAAAGAGCAATATCCTGCATAAATACATCCAGGCCTTTCTCCGCAATGTCCTCCCGTTCCGAAAACTCCTTAATACCATTCAGCAATTCCTGAATATTCTCATAGCGACTTAAGCCTTCCACAGACTTGTCCGCATAGAGATCCTTCAAGATGCCCGAATGTTGGGCAATATGCATGGCTACATCAAAAGCCGAACCAGTTTTGGCTAAAGCCTGAAAGCTTTGCACCATAAGTCCAAAACTACCGACTGCCGCTGCACTGCGACCATCCAGAAACTGATTTGCATTGACCACCACATCCCATATTCTATATTGATGCTGATCGGCCGTTACCATAATGCGCTCTACGGTGGTATCACCAATCCCTCTTTTGGGGTAGTTAATAACCCGCTTTAAGGCTTCCTCATCATTTGGATTAAAAGTCAACCGAAAATAAGCGATTAAGTCCTTAATCTCCTTGCGTTGATAAAAGGAAGTTCCGCCATAGATCTTATAGGGCACGCCCAATTTGCGCAGGGCTTCCTCCATTGCACGAGATTGCGCATTGGTACGGTATAGGATCGCAAAATCCTTGTAGTTCATCCCCTTCAACGAGCGCTCCTGCGAAATAGCCTCGGCTACGATCTTCCCTTCCTCGTTGTCCGAAAAAGCACGCACCACCTTTATCTTTTCACCTTCCTCATTTTCAGAAAAGACATGCTTCTCCAATTGATTCTGGTTTTTCTCAATTACACTATTTGCCGCATTCACAATCATCTGTGTGGAACGGTAATTCTGCTCCAATTTAAAAACCTTCACATCAGGATAATCCTTCTGGAAGTTCAAAATATTCTGAATGTTTGCTCCGCGAAAGGCATAAATACTTTGCGCATCATCCCCTACCACACAGATATTTTCACTTACCGCAGCAAGCCTTTTTACAATAAGGTATTGGGAGAAGTTGGTATCCTGATACTCATCCACCATCAGGTACTTAAACTGATGCTGGTACTTATGCAAGACATCGGGATGCTTGTTCAGCAGCACATTGGTCTTAAAGAGTAGATCATCAAAATCCATTGCTCCAGAGCGGTAGCAGCGTTGTGCATAGGTCAGGTAGATTTGCCCAATCTGCCCGCGCCCATTGGAGTTGTCCTCCGCCATAACTGCCGCGTTCTTGCTGTACTCCTGAGGGGAGATTAGGTTATTCTTGGCCGAGGATATACGACCATATACATGATTTACATTATAGAGCTTATCATCTAAGTTCATCTCTCGTATAATGGCGCGCAATACACTTTTGGTATCATCCGAATCATAGATGGTAAAGTTCTTGGGATAGCCAATAAGCTCAGCTTCTACCCGCAATATGCGTGCAAACACCGAGTGAAAGGTACCCATCCAAATATTTTTCGCTTCCCCACCAACCACCTTCATAATACGCTCACGCATCTCCTTAGCGGCCTTATTGGTAAAGGTTAATACCAAGATATTAAAGGGATCGACGCCTTGTCGAATCAGATGCGCCACCCTGTAGGTAATCACACGTGTCTTTCCCGAACCTGCTCCAGCAACAATCATTACTGGGCCCTTTATCTGTTCTACAGCCCCTCGCTGAGAGGGATTTAATCCAGCTAAATAATCCAAATCTTTTTCCTAAATTTTTTATGAATGGCTCCCTAAAAGCCTGCCGTAAATTTAACAAAAAAAAACGACTTTTTTATTTTCAGTGCCTGCTCCTAGGAAGGAGTTCACCTGAGTTAGGCTGCGTGCAAAAGGCTGGTAATACACCAAGCCTTTGCCAGCACTATATTTCTTAAAGTGACTTAATCTGGCGTCCTAGAAAGGCGCGTCATCCGGCATATCATTCATGCGGGAGGGCATAGTAATGCCTGCTCCTGCATCAAATCCACCAAAGGAATCTGATGGTGCCATAGCTGAACTAAAGCTATCGGGCGCCCCAAAGGAATCGCCCGCAGGTCCACCCCCAAAGTCATCTTCTAAATCCACAAACTTCACATACTTACCCACAAAGCGCAGCGGTACAATCCCCGTTTCACCATTCCGGTGTTTGGCAATAATTACCTCTCCTACACCTGCTGTCGGTCTTCCCTCTTCATCCTCAGTCAAGCCATAGTATTCTGGACGGTATAAAAACAATACCATATCCGCATCCTGCTCAATAGATCCAGACTCCCGTAAATCCGACAACATAGGACGCTTGCTATTTCCAGGTCTTGACTCCACCGCACGACTTAACTGCGAGAGGGCCAATACAGGGATATTTAACTCCTTTGCTACAGACTTCAATGCCCGAGAAATACTACCAATCTCCTGCTCCCGGTTACCCCCGCCCTTGCCTTCTGCCTTTCCATGCATCAGTTGCAAGTAATCGACAATAACCATCTGAATGTCGTGCTGCGCCTTTAAGCGTCTACATTTAGCCCTAAACTCAAATACGTTTAATGCTGGGGTATCATCAATAATCAGTGGAGCCTCGGTAAGTCGGCCTATTCTGGAGTGCAACTGCTGCCACTCATGATCCGCCAAATTCCCCTTTTTCAACTTCTCTTGTTCAATCTCCGTTTCACCAGCAATTAAACGATTCACCAACTGTATAGAGGACATCTCTAGCGAGAATACAGCAACTGCTTTATTATGATCCACCGCCGCATTACGCGCTACAGACAGTACAAAGGCTGTCTTACCCATCGCTGGACGCGCCGCAATAATTACCAAGTCAGAAGGTTGCCATCCCGAGGTCATACGATCCAGGGCTGTTAAGCCTGAAGGAACCCCTGTTAAGCCATCCGTCTTGTCCCGCAGCAATTCTAAGTTTAGAATAGCTTCCCGCATAATATCATCCATCATTCTGGAGTCCCGACGCAGGTTGTTCTGGGCAATATCAAATAGCGACTTCTCGGCTGTATCCAATAAGTCAAAGATATCTGCCGTCTCATCGTAGGCACTATTAATTATCTCAGTAGAGACTTTAATAAGCTCTCTTTGTATATATTTCTGCGAAATAATACGCGCATGATACTCTATATTCGCCGCCGAGACCACGCGATCTGTCAACTGCGTAATGTAATAAGCACCGCCCACCATCTCCAAAGCCCCCATCTTCCTTAACTCTGCGGTTACGGTCAATAAGTCTATTGGGGAGGTATGTTGAAATAAATTAAAGATGGCTTCAAAAATCTTCTGATGCGATTCCTTGTAAAAAGATTCAGCCTTTAGAATATCGATAATCTCACTAAGCGCGTTCTTTTCAATCATCAAAGCTCCCAACACAGCCTCCTCTAAATCGAGCGCTTGAGGTGGAAGCTTACCCAAACCCGAAATCATATTATTAAGAGTCGTGCGTTTCTTTCCAAAGCTAGCTTTGCCCGCTGGATTATTCGAAAAATCTGTATCTGATGCCATCCTAAAAGGTTAAACAGTTTAAATCAACACCCATCACAAGTGCATTCTTGAATGGGATAACAAAACTATAAAAAATAACCCGCATCGGTTTAACAATTTGTAAACATCCCTAAAAAGTTCTGCCGACAAGTATTGCGAAGCGCTCCTTAGAAGAGTGCCACCGAAGGCTAGGCTTTCCACATGTAGTGTTAGCAACCTGTGGAAAACTAAAATATACCACTAATATACAGACAATTACGCAGATGTTAAAAACTTTCAAAACTGTTAATAAATATTTCTAGCCCTCCGCATAAAGCGAATATAGCAGTAGCTAAAGCCTACCTTCTCATTGCCAAAGACTTATCCCCGCAATTCAAAAAATAATTCGCATCAGGTACCACTTTTGATCTGTCACATTTACTATCTTTGTATTATGGCAAATGATAGCTCAACAATAAAACCGTATAAAGCACAAGCAGGCGGAAAGAAAGAACAAGTGGCTGAAATGTTCAACAACATTTCAAAAACCTACGATGTGTTGAATCGTGTGATGACCATGGGCATTGACACTATATGGCGCAAAAAAGCTATACGCTCGCTTAAAAGCATAGCTCCACAGCTTATTCTAGATGTAGCAACGGGCACTGGTGACTTTGCCATTGAATCCTTACGCATCCTTAAGCCACATAAAATTATTGGTGTTGACATCTCCTCAGGGATGCTAGCGGTTGCCCAAGAGAAGATTCTTAAAAAAGGCCTGCAAGATAAGTTTGAAGTGCAGTTGGGGGACTCAGAAAAGCTTCAATTTGAAGACAATACTTTTGATGCCGTCACAGTTGCCTTTGGGGTGCGCAACTTTGAAAACCTAGAGCAAGGTCTGGCCGATATTCATCGCGTGCTAAAGCCAGGTGGCAAGGCTGTAGTTTTAGAACTTTCCAACCCTACCGCATTTCCGATTAAGCAACTCTATCATTTTTACTTTCATAAATTTACCCCTGCATTAGGCAAGCTTATATCCAAAGACAATAGTGCGTATAGCTACTTGCCAGAATCGGTTGCTAACTTTCCAGACGGAAAGCGTTTTGCAGCTATCACGGATAAAGTTGGCTTTAAGCAGACCATAGTCAGCCCCCAAACATTTGGCTTTTGCACCATCTATGAATGCACAAAATGAGAAAAAAGTACCTACAGCTCCTAGCCTGCCTACTGCTTATGACACCAATGCTCAAAGCGCAACAAGGCATATCTCTGCCATTCTCCTCCTTTTACGATGAGAATGCCTGGCTCTCTTTAGGTCTACAATACAATTATATCAATTCTACCTACCGCCTTGGCCTCAAAGAAGGCTGGGCAAAGATGGGCATTACCAATGTGCCTGAAAACAATAATCTGTACATTCAAGAGTTTAAGTCTATTCAAACTGCCGAAAGTCATGGCATGTCGGTCAGCATCCCGGTAGAGCTACGCTTTACCCACAACCTTTCGTCCACCTTTCAGCCTACCTTTGTCTTTATTAACAATGGGGGCATTAAGTATCAAGATGTCCTGGACAAGGAACCCTTGTTTAGAAAAATGCGTCACGTAGGCTCTGAGCTGGATGGCAGTAATTTCAACTCCTTTGAATTCCCCTTAAATATTAAGTTTCGCTCGGATGAGAAAATACTTAAAAACAAGCATAACCGCTACCGCGGTTATATTACCGGGGGCGCAAGATACACCCGTTGGATAGGCATTGTTGACGAGTATAATGCCCTAGCGGCGCTGGAAGCAGCAGATAGACCTCAACCCTTTATCTTAAAGCCAGGCTATCTATCCTGGGAGGTAGGCATTGGAGCTGAGATATTCTTTAGCTACTTTCGCATGTCTCCTGAAATCAAGTTTATTCAAAGTATGAGCAATGTGCTTGCTCCAAATCATGAGTTGGCCAAGGGCAATCCCTTTATGGCTCCTCTAGACAAGGTAGGCATCCGCAATATTCAATTCAGTTTAATATTTCAATAATGAGAACAGTTTTTATCACTGGAGCAAGTTCAGGCATTGGCGCTGCTTGTGCAGAGCTCTTAGCTAAAGAAGGTAAATATAGACTCTTACTATGTGCCCGAAGAATAGCTAAACTAAACGAATTAAAAGCGCAGCTTAGCCTTCAGTATCCTGCTACCGAGATCCATTGCTTTCAGCTGGATGTAAGCCAGCAGGATCAGGTAAAAAAAAGCTTAGCTGAACTCCCTGCTAACTGGCGAGAAATCGATATTCTAATTAACAATGCAGGCCTAAGTCAAGGGCTGGACCTTATACAAGATGGAGATCCTGCGGATTGGGATCGCATGATTGATACCAATATCAAAGGGCTACTCTATATTAGCAAGTACTGCATCCCCTTAATGGAGCATAGCCAAGCTGCACATATTATCAACTTAGGCTCTATTGCGGGCAAGGAGGTATACCCTAATGGGAATGTGTACTGTGCAACCAAACATGCTGTTGATGCGCTCACAAAGGCCATGCGTATTGACCTCTTGCAAAAGGGAATTAAGGTGACTTCAATTGACCCAGGCATGGTTGAAACTGAATTTTCAGCAGTGCGCTTTAAAGGCGATACTACCCGAGCTAAAAATGTTTATAAAGGCTTAGTTCCGCTTTCTGGAATGGATATTGCCGAAATTATAGGCTTTGTACTTTCTAGACCAGCGCATGTCAATATTAATGACCTGCTGGTGATGCCTACCGCGCAGGCCAATGGCAGCATTGTTAAAAGAGATAACAGCTAGCGCAGGTATATAGCTCAGGGATCAAGAGCATAAATTTTAATAACAGAACAATTACACTTTTTAAAAAGTATTATGACACTAGAAGAAAGAATCAACCAAGATATTAAAGCCGCGATGATCGCAAAAGACCAAGCTAAACTACGTGGATTGAGAGCTATTAAAGCAGCAATCTTACTAGCGAAAACGGAGAAGGGTCATACCGAAACTTTAACCGAAGATACAGAAATCAAAGTCCTACAAAAGCTGGTAAAGCAACGTAAGGAATCCGCTGAGATCTATAAGACGCAAAATAGAGCGGATTTATATCAAATCGAATTTGAGGAGCAAGAGGTTATCGAAGCTTACCTTCCAAAACAACTGGACAAGGCAGAAGTAGAAGCCTTAATCCAAAGCATTATTAGCTCCTTAGGTGCTACAAATGTAAAGGACATGGGTAAGGTTATGGCAGCCGCCAATCAGCAGCTCGCTGGACGTGCCGATGGCCGTACCATTTCGGAGGTTGTTAAATCCTTATTATCCTAATAAAAAAAAGGTTCCGATAATTCGGAACCTTTTTTTATTACTTTCTCTTGTCACCAAAATGCTTATCCCGTTCATAGGTCTGCATATGTCGTTCCTTCTTTGCGGGATAGATATCTCCTAGGGTAATCATAATCCCCGTTTCCTCAACCTCCCCAAATTCATCATTCATGGCAGTCCCAAAGGTGCGCATGCTGGGCGATAGATTCATATAGGTATTAATTAATGGGGGTATATTTTCCCCAAGCTCCCGAACCTTCGTGTTTAAAATCTTATAGCCCTCTTTATAGTCTAAGCCATCAAACATGCCCAGATAGGCAGTAATATCCGTCTTATAGGAAATCTCTAATTCCTTGTAAGGCGTAACCAAGCCATCCTTATCGGGGAAGTAGTAGGCCATAAAGTACA
>JASLCA010000264.1 GCA_030146225.1 Sphingobacterium sp.
GTATAGAATTGATTTCTTCATGATTTGTATGCTTTGTAGAGGGTTAGGATTTCATTTATATCCATCTTTAAGAGGTCAATTGTCTTAAATACCAGCGGTAGGTCAGCCTCAATAAACTCTTTTTTCTTTGCGTCTTGTGTAAGTGCTACAGCATCTGCACTTACAAAGAAACCAAGTCCTCTCTTGTTGTAGATAATTTTATCTTGCTGTAACATGTCGTAGGCACGCATTACCGTATTGGGATTGACTGCTATCTCAGCACCCAATTCCCTTACCGAAGGTATTTTTTCCTCAGGCTGCCATTCCTTACGTAGTATCTTTTCCATAACGAGTTCTTTTATCTGAACATATATCGCCTTGTCGGTTGAAAATAGCATAGTTATATCTCTCTTTCTCTTAATGCATGTTTGAATGCTAGTATATATGTACTCACAATTACCAGTAAAAATAAAGGCTTGATAAAGCCTAAGTCAGGCAGTGGAACTGTTAGGTATTTATTTCCTATAAATTCAGCATAGATATATGCACTACTACTTAGGATAAGTAGGTAAAGTAATGCTGAATAGAGGATGCTACGCTTTTTAAATAGGAAGTGAGCTAAATGCAACAAGGGTAATAATAAAAATACACTCAATAAGGTAGCTAGATAGCTTTCATTCCGTAATACAGAAAAATAGGACGTGCGTGAATCGATAGGGTAAAGTATGCCTAGCTCTTGATTGACTTGCAGGGATCTTTCTAGGTAGTAATGCTTAAACAACATGACTGTGCTATGATCCATTACATACAGGGTTAAGCAGCCCACAAGGATTGTTGTAATCGCATAAAACCATAAGCTGGCTATCCTATAGCTATCAGTGATAGGCATCGTGGTATACCGGCTTTGTTTTTTAATCCTTTTTAAATAACTATGTGTACATATAGCTACTATAATATATTGTATTAAAAATAAAAAAATTCTATGCTCCCCAAATCCCCTGTCGATAAGCTGTAATAGATAGTCCTCCTGCTGTAATAATTCTGGCTGTACAAGCGAAATATACAATAAATTACTAGGCAGGAGTAGATTTACTATATACAAGACTATAATAAGAATCGGCAAGAGTATAAGGTAGGTCTTATTAAAGATCCAAAACTCCTTGAGACTTGCTGCTAAGGTAATTTTCTGTAGGTTGTTAAACATGTTGCGGTTGGTTTTGACGATCCACATAGGATAGGATAGTTGGGTTAGCATGAATGGCGTTAAAGAACAACTCTAGGTCAAATGCTGTATCTTCGCCGGTCTTGTTGAGTACAATATTCTGAGTTCCGTTGTATGCATGTTCAGCATATAAGGGAGCCTCTAGCTTCCCATTTTTAAATTCGAACTGCTGGCTAAGGCTTTGCAAAGATGCATCCAAGACCAATCTGTTTTCCTTTAGGATCAAGAGGTGATCGATTAGCTGTTGAACATCTCTTGTCTGATGGGTAGATATTATAATCGTCCTATCCGCTGCAATATGCGAAACCAAGAGCTTTCTGAATTGGGTCTTGGCGGGTATATCCAGGCCATTGGTTGGTTCATCCATTAAAAGCAATGACACATTTGAGGCTAGTGCAAAAGCAATGTTTACCTTCTTGCGCTGTCCATAGGAAAGGCTTTTGATATGCTCCTTAATATCAACTTGAAACTTATCCAAGATAGCTGCAAAGTACTGCTGATCAAACTTTGGATAAAGGGGACTATATACAGACAGGATGTCTGCAATCTTCCAATTGGGCAAATCTACCTCATCGGTCACCAAATAAAGATCCGCAAGAAAGTCCAGCTTGCGATCGGCAACCCTATGCTCTCCAGCCTGTATACTGCCTGTCTTGGGATATAGGCTTGCACAGATAAGCTTTAACAGGGTTGTCTTGCCGCAGCCATTCAACCCAAATAAGCCGTATACATGGCCCGCTTTAAGGGAGGCATTAATCTCTGTTAAGATAGGCTTCTCCTTTTTGTAATAGAATGATAAGTTATCTATTGATATCATAAAATTATGTTTAGTGTATTAGTCAACTAGTACACTATAAAGGTAGGATTGTTTTTTTATTCTACAAATATATTTTTAAATTAATTCTGCTAGCTATTTGAGCATGGACTTATGCGCTAGAGGCCTGGGGCCGCAGAAATGCTAGCTGCCTTCTGAATTGCGGTGTAGCTGCGGTGCATAAAAAAAGCCTCCTTGTTTAAAAGGAGGCTCTTGGCTATAAAATTATTCTTTATTACTGTCGACTTTGAGGCGCTCTGCACGATTGGCGATTTCCCATAAGATATGAAAAACGAGCTTCTCTCTTTTAACCATCATTGGGAAGTCGATTTTGTCAACCGTATCTTCTGGGGTATGGTAATGTGGGTGCAAGCCAGAGAAGAAAAATGCTGAAGGAATTCCTTTCTGCGCAAAATTATAGTGATCTGAACGATAGTATAAACGCATTGGGTCTTTAGGATCATCATACATATAATCCAGCTCCATATTAATATAATCCTTGTTTGCCTTTTCTGTTATCTGTTTTAGCTCAGAGCTGAGCTTGTCGGTACCAATTGCATGTATATAATTGTGATTGCCATTTAAATGCTTGTTGTCAATTCTACCAATCATATCCAAGTTTAGACATACCACGGATTGTGCAATAGGGAAGATGGGATTTTCGGTATAATACTTAGATCCTAACAAGCCTTTTTCCTCAGCCGCAAGGCCAATAAATAAGATGCTGCGTCTTGAACCTTTGCCATCTTTCTTTGCCTGCGCAAATACGCTGGCTAATTCTAAAACACCTACAGTTCCTGAACCATTATCATCTGCACCGGGAAAGATCGTCCCATCTGCCATAATCCCATCGTGGTCATAATGGCCAGAGATAATTAATATTTCTTCTTTTAGATCAGTTCCTTCTAATAAGCCTAGGACATTGGGGTCATAGAATTTTTCAGCCTTTTGTCCCATGCTGGCTTTTAGATCTGTTTTAATTGCAAATGAAGCTGGGCTTGCCTTAAGCGCTGCAATACTCGTGCCCTTAGCAGCTAGGAGTGCATCAGCCAACTCTACTTTAATATTGACTACAGGTGGAGCATCTTGTTTTTTTTCTTCCGCTTGTGGGCTATCTA
>JASLCA010000300.1 GCA_030146225.1 Sphingobacterium sp.
CAGAGTTAACGACTGTCGGCTCGCGTAGGGGGCATTGGATTCCCGAGGACGATGCCGACTGGTTACCGCCATCATATGGCTCAGGGCCAAATGTAGATAATCCAAGAGCGAGTGGTTTTTATAGTCAAGTGGATTTTAAGGAGATTCTTCAATATGCACAGCGCAGACATGTTCAGGTGATCCCCGAAATTGAAACGCCAGGGCACGCACGTGCAGCAATTCAGGCAATGAATAGTCGCTATAGAAAATTTATCGCCTTGGGGGATACTGTAGCAGCCAATCAATACCTACTGCAGTCTGCTGGCGATCGCTCGGAGTTCCGATCTGTACAGAAGTGGAATGACAATGTAATGGATGTATCCCTGCCGTCGGTGTATTCATTTTTAGAGCAGTTGACAGATGATATCATAGCCATGTATCAACAAGCTGGTGTCGACCTGCAGACGATTCACTTTGGTGGAGATGAGGTGCCTAATGGGGTATGGGAGAGTTCTCCAGCATTTGCGAAATTGAAAGCTCAAGATCCTACGATCAACGATCCTTCGGATCTTTGGACAAGGCATTTTGATATCTTGTACCAAATGCTCCAAAAAAGAGGTCTTTATTTGTCAGGTTGGGAGGAAGTAGGAATGGAGAAGGTCGTGGAAGATGGACGTAAGAAATGGGTGCCATTTCCGGGTTTTCAAGATCGTAATATACACCTCAATGTTTGGAACAATCTTGGCGGCAATGAAGATCTAGCCTATAGGTTGGCAAATGCAGGATATAAAGTGAAGCTTTCTTTTGTGAGCAATTTTTATATGGACATGGCTTATTACAAGCAGTTTAGGGAGCAAGGTTTTTACTGGGGCGGTTTTATAGATTTAGAGCGACCATTTAGCTTTATTCCTTACGATTATTTGCGTAATCAAAAACAAGATTGGTTGGGGCGCACGTTGCCCGACCGCGTATTGAATGGTGCTGTAAAGTTGACTGAAAAAGGAAAAAACAATATTGTAGGGCTACAAGCTTCCTTGTGGTCGGAGACTATAAAGAGTGAGAAACAAATGGAAAGGATGCTTTTTCCACGATTGTTGGCCTTTAGTGAGCGTGCTTGGGCACAACCAGGTGCTTGGGAGCAAGGGGGTGAATTTCAGGAAGAGGTGTGTCAGGCTGCACTCCAAAATTTCTTCCATATTGTTGGTGCCCAGGAGTTGCAACGTTTACCGTTGCTACGTACTGCGGTAGCGTATAGAATACCGACGCCAGGGCTCAAGCTGATCGATGGGCAAGTATTTGCAAACATGGAATTGCCGGGTTTTGTTATCCGCTATACCGAAGATGGTTCTAATCCTAATCAAAATAGCAAACGCTACAGTGGACCAGTTCCTTATACTGCGGGCTTAGTGTTTCAGGCTTTCAATAGTCAAGGAGATTCGAGTTTGCCTATTTCATTAAACGCTAAAACGGAAGTGCAATGAGAAATAAAAATATACCCTCTATTGCAGTTTCAGCACTGACCAAAAGACAGCAAATAGTTTCTTTAGGCATTATAGTAACTCTATTTTTTGTCTTTGGTTTTGTGACTTGGATAAATGCGATCCTGATTCCGTATTTTAAGGGAGCATTTGCGCTGAACTATTTCGATTCTTACTTGGTTGCTTTTGCCTTTTACATCGCTTATTTAGTGATGGCTATTCCTGCAGGATATCTGTTGCGATATGTCGGTTTTAAGCAGGGAATCATGATAGGTTTCTTTATTATGGCCGTCGGGGCTTTATTTTTTGTGCCAGCAGGGATGTCGCAAAGCTATTTGTTATTTCTCATAGGCTTGTTTACACTGGGGATTGGTCTAGCCGTTTTGCAAACGGCGGCGAATCCGTATGTTACGATTTTGGGAGATAAGGAGCGGGCAGCACAACGATTCAGCATCATGGGGATTAGTAATAAATTGGCTGGTATTTTAGCACCGTTGCTATTTGCCGCCATCGTACTAAGACCAGAAGATCAGTCTACTTTGGATGGCTTGGCACAGTTGTCTATAGCTGAGAGACAGCTGGCTGTAGAGTCTCTGTTGCAGCGAGTGGTGGTACCTTATGCTGCTGTAGCGGCGATCTTAGTATTGCTGGGTATCTTGGTTAAATTTTCCCCTTTACCGGAGATTCATACCGATGGGGCTGAAGAAATGGATGCGATAGTTGTAGGTCAGCAGGAAGGAAAAACGAGTATTCTTCAGTTTCCACATTTAGTATTGGGCAGTATTGCTATCTTCTTTCATGTGGGCTCCCAGGTTATTGCCGTAGACAGTATTATTGGCTATGCGCAGTATACTGGAATGTCGTTTTCTGATGCGAAGATATTTCCTTCTTATACGTTGACAGCCACTATTGTGGGGTATTTGCTGGGAGTAGTCATAGTTCCTCGTTATTTGACGCAGCTTGCTGCCTTGAAAATATGTACTATCCTAGGCTTTTTATTGTCATTAAGTATTGTTCTTTTCTCCGGCGAATATATCTTGTTCGGTTATCAAACGGATATATCTGTTTGGTTTTTAGTGTTATTAGGGTTTGCCAACTCTATGATATGGGCAGGTGTATGGCCGCTGGCAATGTCTGGTTTGGGGAGATTCCTTAAGATAGGGGCGTCCCTATTAGTCATGGCTTTATGCGGCAATGCGATTATGCCCATGTTGTACGGTTATTATGCAGATCTATTGGGTATTAAAGAAGCATATTTTGTGCTGTTGCCTTGTTATGCTTATTTAATCTTTTATAGCTTTTATGGTTTTAATATAAAAAAATGGAGACCTTAAGATTTGCTTCTATCAGAAGAAGCGCGGACAATAAGCTTGGTCTTGAGTATAATCTCTTGATAATCTAACGCTTGCATGTCTTTATCTTCGATCTGCTGGATTAATATCTTTGCAGCGATAAGGCCCATATCATACGCGCTATCGTCAATCGTCGAAATTTGTGGTTCGATGATGGTGGAAATGGGGTAATTACTGAAACCTACAATTGCAACTTGTTCTGGAATAGCAAATCCGTTATTCCGGAACACTTTTAGTGCTGCCGCTGCCGTATAATCATTGGCGCAGATAATACCATCGGGTGTTAGCTCTCCTTTAAGCAGTATTTCAGCTTGAGCTTTTCCTTCTTCATAACTTAGGTTCTCTGTTTCACGAATCAGGTTTTCGTAGATAGGGAGCTTATGATCGTTTAGGGCCGCCTTGAATCCCTCCAATCGATCTTTGAAAATGGAAACATTTTGATTGCCTGAAATATGTGCTAGTGTTTTACAACCTTGTTTTATCAGATGACTACAGGCATTATAAGAAGCTTCAAAATCGTTTATGATTACCTTATTTGCTTTCAGCATTTTGCTTGATCTGTCATAAACAACAAGCGGGATATTTGCTTTCTCTAATTTCTTGAGGTGGTCAAAACGTTTAGTCTCTAAAGTAGGACAGATGATGATGCCTGCCGCTAGGGAGGTTTCTAGCATCTGTACAATCTCCTTTTCCTTGGTAAATA
>JASLCA010000343.1 GCA_030146225.1 Sphingobacterium sp.
GTCTCCTGTAGGATCAAAACCAATATAGCCGGATACCTTTTCTTTGTTCAGTAACTCTTCTGTTCCAGGCATGATATCTTGAAGCATACCTCTCCAAGTTAATTCTTCTACAAAGCTCATCTTTTTTCTGTTAAGATTTTTTATATTTTAAGATAGCAAAGATACAAGATTAAGCTGTATCTTACACTACATAAAACGATAAGTTAAGGCATTGAATTTTCTATCACATTATTATTTTGAGCGATTTTCACCTCATCCTGAGCGGGTTCTAGGTGGATTGTTGCCGGATTTTTTAAAGAATGTGAACAAGCAATACAACTTCCAACCTCAGCGTTTAGAAGAAGCTTTCTATAGTTCTGCAGGCACGACTTATATTTTAGAAGGCTGGTATCGGCATCTTGAAGTGGATAAGCTTTTTCATGGCTCCGCTTTCTTCTTACAGCATTGTCACATCCTGCGCAAAGCGTTAGTACCTATTCTGGCAGACCTTCCTATACGACCCTCCTTTATGGCACATATTGCGGTTGAATTGCTTTTGGACCATCTCCTAATTCGGGAAGGCTGGATAAATCCCCTGCGTCTCTATGAGCAATTGGAGGCCGTAAGCCCCGCTGCCCTACAGCGGGCATTAGGCATCTTAGGTACAGTTGATATCCCCAGCTTTATGAAGTTTTATGAACGCTTTTTATCCTCCCGATATGTTCTGCAGTATGTAGCGATGGATAGCGTGGCCTATGCCTTATTTCAAATCTGTAAACGGGTATGGACATTTGAATTTACGGATGCCCATCTTAAAATGCTGTCCGAGGTATTGCAGGTATATGTAGATGCCCATAAGGCAGAATTCTTAGAAATCTATCCCCAGTTACAGGCTAAAATGAGCTAAGCCTTCCTTTTTTTTAGTAAAATCAACCTATTTCTTAAAAAAAAAGCCGCTTAGTTTATCGTTAATAAGGAACTATTTGTAGGCAACAAAGGCTTGTTACAAAGTAATATTTTAGATCTTCTCTGGATTAAGCACACAGCAATTTATGTTAAAATTTAAGATTTCTTGTGACTGTTGTTCTGTATTTCATATATTGCATAGACAATTATTCCGTTTTTTAAAGGAGAACGGTAAACTAGATTTTTGATTACGCTAGCTATTTCTTGAAATAGCCCATAAACAATTACATAAGATATTAATTTGAAGGGTTGAGAATTTGGCAAGTATCTGTTTTGATGCATGTATCAGACTACTGTACTTGTCCTTTTTTTTAGCATTTTTGTAACCAATTATTGCATTTTTAACAAAGCCTTATGATAAAAAAACTTTTCCGGAAGAAGAGTGTTGACCAGATTCTACTCGATGCTCAAGAGGGATCAGGACTTGAAAAAGTACTGGGTGTACGGGATTTAGTCTTTTTGGGAATTGCCGCCATTGTGGGAGCTGGTATTTTCAGTACAATCGGCTTAGCAAGTTATGAAGGAGGCCCTGCAATCTCCCTGTTATTTATGTTTACGGCCCTAGCCTGTGTTTTTACAGCCTTAGCTTATGCACAGTTTGCATCCACGGTTCCAGTGTCAGGGAGTGCTTATACTTACGCATATGTTGCTTTTGGAGAACTTTTTGCTTGGATAATCGGTTGGGCATTGGTTTTAGAGTATGCCGTGTCAAATACTGTCGTTGCAATTTCATGGTCTCAGTATTTTAGCTCCATGTTAAAAGGCTTTGGGATTCATATTCCGGATTGGCTGAGTATGGCTCCTGCTTATGCCTTGGAGGCACATGATAAATTCCTGCTTAAAGGGATAGATGCCCTTAGCATTGTTGAAAAGGTAGGCCTAAATGCCTATGAGACCGCTCCCCGAATAGGGGGAATACCCATCATTTTTGATTTCCCAGCTGGTTTAATCACCATTCTAGTGACTTGGTTGGTTTATGTGGGGATTAAGGAGTCCCAGCGTGTCAGCAATATTTTGGTACTGATTAAGGTGGGTATTATCTTGTTGGTGATTGTGGCAGGGGTATTTTTTATAAAACCTGAGAACTGGACGCCTTTTGCACCCAATGGCATGAAAGGAGTATTGGGTTCAGTGGCCGCGGTGTTCTTCGCCTTTATAGGCTTTGATTCTATTTCTACAACTGCTGAAGAATGTAAGAACCCGCAGCGAGACCTTCCGAAGGCGATGATAATCTGTTTAATTATCTGTACGGTACTTTACGTTGCCATCACTTTAGTACTGACAGGCATGGTACATCATTCAGAGTTAAATGTAAAGGATCCCTTGGCTTTTGTATTTAAGTATGTAGGCTTTGATCATATGGCTGGTATTATTTCGGTAACCTCTGTAATTGCGATAACGAGTGCATTAGTCGTCTATCAATTAGCGCAGCCTAGGATATGGATGACGATGAGTAGGGATGGCTTGATGTCTAAGAAGTTTGCGCGTATTCACCCCAAGTATAAAACACCTGCTTATGCAACAATCGTTACAGGTGTCGTTGTAGCCGTACCTTCCTTCTTTTTTAAGATGGATTTTTTCGTTGACTTGACCAGTGTTGGTACTTTCTTTGCATTTATTATGGTCTGTGCGGGTGTACTCTATATGGATCATTCTGGGATGTCCAAGCGAGCGAAATTTAGAGTGCCCTATATTAATGGAAAGTATCTTATTGGGCTTGCCTTTGTACTCGCTTGGGCTTTGCTGTTCTACTATGGACAAGATGTTATTAACGAATGGAAGGCCCTAAGTGTTAGTTATATTTTTGAACACAAATCCTTGACTATATTTTTCTGGTTAGTTTGGTTACTGCTTTCCGTTCTTGGGTTTAAGTTTAATTTCTCTTTGCTTCCTGTTATTGGAATTTTAATCAATCTTTACTTGATGACAGAATTGGGTGCGAGTAATTGGAGTATCTTTTTAATCTGGTTAGCAATAGGCTTGGTCATTTACTTTGCTTATGGGTATAGGCATTCTAAACTCAATAAGACCGAGGGCTAGCAGCGTTTGGCAAGGCATCGCATAGCAAATT
>JASLCA010000345.1 GCA_030146225.1 Sphingobacterium sp.
TTGCTTGTAATGAAACCTAATTGAGCACCTACACCCACATACCAAGCTAGACCTTCTGCACCAGAAATAGATCTTTCGTACTGCCAGTCACCACCTAGAGAAATAAAATTGTCTCCAAATGCAGCTTGAAATTGTGCTGCTGATGTACCTGTCAATGCTGTTTTGAATTGTACACCAACATTTGCGCCGTCATTTCCGTCAAATACGACACCTAATGCAGATTTAAAAGGGGTTTGTGCTTTTGCTTCGTTAACACCAGCTGCTAATGCTGATACAGTTAATAAGGATAATAATACTTTTTTCATGATAAGATAATTTGTAATTCTGTGCTTATTTAGCTAGGGTTAGTTTGTAAGCACGGATTCCACATCAGCAAATAGCTTGCCAAAAATCGCTGATTAAATCGCAGGTTAAATTTTAATCTGAATGTCATCCTTTATTAAAAGCAGTTTTAATTTTGGATTTCCAATGATTTATTGTAAATTTGCCTGGCAAGTAGAAACTCCAAATATATTTGCCCTATGCAATTAGATCCACAAAAATTCGTAGCCGAAGGCCTTACATACGATGACGTTTTATTAATCCCTGCTTATTCGGAAATATTACCCCGTGATGTAGACACAAAGACGAATCTAACAAAAAAGATAAGACTTAATATTCCTTTGGTTTCAGCTGCGATGGATACCGTTACTGGCGCTGATTTAGCAATTGCTATTGCACAGGCTGGTGGTATTGGAATGTTGCATAAAAACATGACCATTGCAGAGCAGGCTGCTGAAGTACGCAAAGTTAAGCGTTCTGAAAGCGGCATGATCCAAGATCCCGTTACGCTATTAGAAGGCTCAACAGTTGGAGATGCTTTCAAAATTATGAAAGATCACAAGATTGGTGGTATTCCTATTATTGATGCCGCTGGTAAACTGGTTGGGATTGTTACCAACAGGGACTTGCGTTTTCAAAAGGATATGAAAATGCCTATAAATGAGCTGATGACTAAGGATAACTTAGTGACTGCGCCGGTTGGCACAGATTTAGTTCAGGCTGAGGAAATTCTTCAAAATGAGAAAATAGAAAAATTACCGGTCGTTGATAAAGATGGTTTTCTTAAAGGCTTAATTACCTTTAAAGATATTCAAAAATACAGACATTACCCGAATGCAGCCAAAGACAGTCATGGCCGTCTGCTAGTTGGTGCAGCTGTGGGCGTAACTGCCGACACTTTAGAACGTGTTGAAGCATTGGTGAACGCTGGTGTGGACGTGGTTACTATTGATACGGCGCATGGACACTCTGTAGGTGTTATTTTGAAACTAAAAGAGGTGAAGGCAGCATATCCTGAACTACAGGTGATTGTGGGGAATATTGCTACTGGCGCTGCAGCGAAGGCTTTGGCCGATGCGGGTGCAGATGCTGTGAAGGTGGGTATTGGCCCAGGCTCAATCTGTACTACGCGTATTATCGCTGGGGTTGGTGTACCCCAACTGTATGCTGTATATGAAGTTGCTAAGGCTTTAAAGGGTACGGGTGTTCCTTTAATTGCGGATGGTGGTATTAAACAAACTGGGGATATTGCGAAAGCAATTGCAGCTGGTGCGGATACCATTATGGCAGGTTCTTTATTTGCTGGCGTAGAAGAAGCTCCAGGTGAGACGATTATTTACGAAGGTCGTAAGTTTAAGTCTTATAGAGGTATGGGTTCTTTGGAAGCGATGGAGAAGGGATCCAAGGATCGTTATTTCCAGGATGTGGAAGATGATATCAAAAAGTTAGTTCCAGAAGGTATTGTTGGCCGCGTTCCATACAAGGGTACCTTAGCGGAAGTGGTTTACCAATATATTGGTGGCTTACGTGCATCTATGGGTTATTGTGGTGCTGGAAGTATTGAACGCTTAAAAGAAGCGCAGTTTGTGCGTATTACGGGAGCTGGCTTGAGAGAGTCTCATCCGCACAATATTTCGATTACCAAGGAGGCGCCAAACTACAACAGTAGGGGATAATTTGCCTTTGCGGTATACGAAAATTAAAAATACTGCGTTATTAGTTTAAGAAAGTACATAGATTAATAATAGATTTGTAGAAACGTCTGGAATTGCACAATTCCAGACGTTTTTTTTTGTTCGCTATTTCTCCAACAGCTTTGCCCGAATAAATTCATAATTCATCCGCGCAATATGTAGTACGGATATGCCTTGGGGACATTCTACTTCGCAGGCTTCTGTATTGCTGCAATGTCCAAAGCCTTCGGCATCCATGGTATTTACCATATTCATTACACGCAAGGACCGCTCTTCCTTGCCTTGTGGCAGTAGGCTTAAGTGACTGACTTTTGCGGCAGTAAATAAGGCAGCACTTCCATTTTTACAGGTCGCCACACAGGCTCCACAGCCTATGCATGCCGCTGCATCAAAGGCGGCTTCTGTTGTCTGGTGGGAGATGGGGATGGCATGTGCATCGGGGGCCTGTCCCGTATTTGTGGAGATGTACCCTCCAGCTGAAATAATCCTATCAAAGGCTGAGCGATCTACGCTTAGGTCCTTTCGTATGGGAAATGCACTTGACCGAAAAGGCTCTATGTAAATGCTGTCATTGTCCTTAAAAGATCGGATGTGCAATTGACAGGTTGTCGTATTTTCTAAAGGCCCATGGGCTATTCCATTGATCATCATTCCGCATTGTCCACAGATTCCTTCTCTACAATCATGATCAAAGGCAATGGGATCCTCATTGGCTAGGATGAGTTGTTCGTTGAGTATATCCAGCATCTCTAAGAATGACATATGTGGATTAAGGTTATCCAATGGATAGTCCTTAATCTCCCCAGTCGCATCTTGATTCTTTTGCCGCCATATTTTTAAATTTAGCTTCATATCTAATTATTTGTCTTTAAATGGCTATCTATTTTATTCAAAACCTGCTGTGAAGCGAAGTTTATTGATAATTCATATCTAATTATTAGTCTTTAAATGGCTAGCTATTTTATCCACATCTTGCTGTCTAGTAAGCTGCGTGGATTATGCAGCGTATCCTTACTTGTAACTTCTGACAGTGGGTTTAATAAATTCAAAATTCAATTCCTCCTTGTGCAGTATGGGCGCATTGGCCAAGCCATTCCATTCCCAGGCGGAGATAAATTGGTATTCATCATCATTGCGCATCGCTTCTCCATCGGCAGTCTGGTACTCTTCTCGAAAGTGGGCTCCGCAGGATTCATTCCTTGTTAAGGCATCATAGCACATCAGCTCCCCAATCTCTAGGTAGTCGGCCACCCGCCCGGCTTTCTCTAGCTCCCCATTGATATCGGCTATTTCACCAGGTATCTTTATGTTTTTATAAAAGTCAGTGCGTAGCGCTTGGATTGCGGTTATGGCCAGCTGTAGCCCTTCCTTTGTTCGGCTTAAGCCGCAGTAGTCGTAGAGTATCTTCCCTAAGCTTTTATGGTAGTGGTCTACCGTTTTAGTTCCATTTATCTTAAGAAGTTCTTGAAGTTTATTTTGTACTTCTGCCTCTGCCTTTTCGAAGGCGGGATGGTCGGTAGGTATCTTCCCGGTATGTATTTCTGCGGCCAGGTAGTTGGCGATGGTATAGGGCGCTATAAAGTATCCGTCTACTGATGCTTGTAGGAGCGAGTTGGCTCCCAGTCTGTTGGCACCGTGGTCTGCAAAATTGGCTTCGCCTAGGGCAAATAGGCCTGGGATGGTACTCATCAATTCGTAATCTACCCATAAGCCGCCCATAGAGAAGTGCGCCGAAGGGGAGATCATCATCGGCTCCTTATAGGCATCTGTACCCGTTATTTTTCGGTACATGCTAAAGAGGTTGCCATACTTTTCCTTTATCTTATCTATGCCTTGCTCGGCAATGGCCTTTTGAAAATCTAGGTACACTGCGTTTTTGAGAGCGCCTATGCCATAGCCCGCATCGATCCTTTCTTTGGCTGCTCTGGATGATATATCACGGGGGGCTAAGTTCCCAAAGGCTGGGTATCTGCGTTCCAAATAATAATCCCTTTCCGCTTCTGGAATTTCATGAGCTGCTCGCTTTTCTTCCTTATCTTTTGGCACCCATATGCGACCATCATTCCGCAAGGATTCGGACATTAGGGTTAATTTGGATTGATAATCGCCGGACTGTGGGAGCGAGGTAGGATGGATTTGTATCCAGCTTGGAGCGGCCATATACGCTCCTTTCTTGTGTGCGCGCCAGATGGCAGAGCCATTACAGCCCATAGCCAAGGTGGAGAGGTAGAATATCTTGCCGTAGCCGCCTGTCGCTAATACTACGGCATGGGCAGCATGTCTTTCCAATTGACCGGTATCTAAATTGCGGACGATTATCCCTCGTGCTTTGCCATCGATCAGTACGAGGTCGAGCATCTCGTGGCGGCTGTACAGTTTTACCGAGCCTTTGTTGACTTGCCGCATTAAGGCTTGATAGGAGCCAAGCAGTAATTGCTGTCCTGTTTGTCCCCGCGCATAAAAGGTGCGGCTTACTTGTACCCCTCCAAAGGATCTATTATTGAGGTAGCCACCGTATTCTCGCCCAAAGGGTACGCCTTGTGCGACCGCTTGATCGATCAGGTTTAAGGAGCATTCTGCCATGCGGTAGACATTGGCTTCTCGCGCGCGAAAATCTCCGCCCTTGATGGTGTCTACAAACATGCGGTAGACGCTGTCACCATCATTTTTATAGTTTTT
>JASLCA010000379.1 GCA_030146225.1 Sphingobacterium sp.
TTTACCCCATTTGCTGTAAATGAGGTTGTAGCCAAGGCTGTTGCTAAATCCAAGGAACGCTTGTAATTGCTAGCTTCACCAGTGATATTATGTAGAAAATTTAAAAATCCAAAATTCTGGAAGCAACCATAAGGAGCATTTGCACCCTTGCCATGTGCCGAGCCTTGACCTTGACAGACAAAGTTGGCATTGACTAATTGCTCAGCCTTATCGTTTTCACCAGCAAACAGCAGTTCTTGAATCTGATTTACACTTTTATAGGCTTCGTAATTGTTGGCATCTTCAGGACTTCCAGACCACATAGAGATTTCATTGAGTACAATTGACTCATCCCGTATGCCACCATTTGGCATCATCCCAATCTTCCCATTGCCGAGTGGCACACTTTCTTCCCAGCGCGCAGCGGGCTTGGTATACCACATGCTTAAATCCTGCGCAAAGCTATGGATGCCCAATAAGATAAATACTATAAAAACTAGAGAGCTCTTCATAAGTTATTTGTACAAGCTTAATTCTGCCACAGTAAAGGATTCCCCGATAAACTCCTTCGGCACAAACTTAATATAGTTGGTATGCAAAGGCGCACCAAAGTATATATACTGCGCAATGGGATTGGCCTGTATATTTGAAAATTCTCCTTCTCGAATCGGCTCCCATATCCGATTATCCATACTCATATATACATTATACTTGGTAACCAGCCCTTCTTTCTGTCCGTCTTGGCGGGGCAGATAGCTAAGTGCGCGAATAGGCTGGTTTAGTTTAAACACTAAACCCGCTTCAGGCTTGCCTACAAGACTAAAGGTTTCAGGCCTTCCATCTACAGCCTCGGCCGCCTGAGCAGCTAGCAAGCTATAGTCTGAAGGACTAAATCGAGCCAGTTCGGCTTCTTGATTATCAAAGGCAAATGCTTGTATATCCTCTTTGTATAAGGCAAAATCACTTAAGGTGGGCGCAACTGGTGCGTACAGGGTTAATCTTAACCTTTGTGCAGTAACTGGCTCTTCCAGCTTGATTAAACGATTGGCGCCAATGCTGCTAGCCTTGGCCAACTGCTGCCAAGCGCCTTGCTGAAAGACTTCTACAAGCACACTATCCAAGCGTTGTCCCAACTTGATATTTTCCCTTAAGCGAATAATATCAAAGCTTGTTGCAGTCTTTAAGTTAATTTCTAAAGTGGGTTGCAAGACATGATCATCGGAGGCATAATATGAATACCGATCCGCATCTAGAAGATGCTTAGTGCCAAATGCCTCCGCATTAGCCCGTACATTGGAGGCTTTTATTTCTGCCCCTTGGGCAAGGTTTTGATGAAATGTTGTCCGTAACTTCTCGCCAAATGCGACTAAGGATTTCACATCATTCTCATGCAAGAAGCCATCCGCCATTGGGGCCAATCCCAGATTCATATTGGCCCCTCGGCCTACTGATTTTAAATAGATTTCAAACAATTGCTCAGGCGTTTTTACTTGTGCATCTTGTTCAGGATGATAAAACCAGCCTGGACGTTGGGGCACATCACATTCGGCAGGAATCCAAAACTTCCCATTCCGATCACCTGTGCTAAGGTTGGTCTCATCCAACATCCCAGGAACTGGTGTCAATCCATTCTTGCGCGATGGCGTAAATGTAGCCCAAGAGGTTTCAGCTGCAAAGCCTTTTTCATTGCCAACCCAGCGCATATCGGGGCCTATATCCGAAAATATCATAGCCATAGGCTGATTCTGCCGCACAATAGGCCAGGTCTTCTCATGCCATGCATAGTAGGTTGTGCGATCGATGGTGCGCTTCTCTTTCAGACCACCATAGTACCCATCTCCCCCATTTGCACCATCATGCCAAGAGGTAAAGAGCTTTCCATATTGAGTAGTTAACTCCCGAAGTTGATCCCGATAGGCCTCCGCATAGGCTGCTGTACCATAACGAATGTCATTGCGATCCCATGCCGACAGGTACACGCCAAACTGCATGCCATTGGCAAGACTCGCTTCTTGAAATTCGCGAACCATATCCCCTTTTCCGGATTTCCAAGGGCTGCTTGCAATACTGTAGTTGGTGGTTTTGGTAGGCCATAAACAAAAGCCGTCATGATGCTTCGCAACAGTTATAAGGCCTTTAAATCCCGCTGAGGCTGCTGCCGCTGCAATTTGATGCGCATCAAAACTTCGTGGGTTAAATATGCGTACATCAGCATCTCCATAGCCCCATTCCTTATTTTGAAAGGTGGTGGGTGTATAATGAATAAGACAGTACATTTCCATCTCATGCCATTTCAGTTGACGTTCCGATGGCAAAACCCCATATGGGCTAGGGGCTTTTTGTCCCAGGGTGAACAGGGGAAAAAACAAGCCCATTAAAAACAATTTGCTTCTTATCATGCTTATATTAGGATAGGTTTGGTTCTTAAAAATAAGCAATATTCTATTAAGAATAGAAGCGTATTCGAAATTCAATAGGTAGATTTATAGAAAACGTCAATGGCTTATAGAACAAAGCGATATAAGAAGTCAACATATTAAAACTAGATTTGAGAAAACAATAAAGCTATGAATGAGAAGAATAAAAAAATAACAACCGCTTCTGGTGCACCTGTTCCGCACTACGAAGATTCTCTGTCAGCTGGACCAAGAGGAGAGTTGTTGCTACAGGATTATTTCCTGCATGAAAAATTGGCACAATTCAATCGGGAACGTATTCCGGAAAGAATCGTACATGCAAAAGGATCTGGTGCCTATGGTACCTTTACCGTCACAAATGATATTAGCAAGTACACAAAGGCAAAGTTCTTGAATGCTGTAGGGAAGCAAACGAAAGTCTTTATGCGCTTTTCAACCGTAGGCGGCGAAAGAGGCTCTGCCGACTCCGAGCGGGACCCTAGAGGTTTTGCCATGAAGTTCTATACCGAAGATGGCAATTATGACTTAGTTGGAAACAATACCCCAGTATTCTTTATTAAGGATCCCCGTAAGTTTCCTGATTTTATCCACACCCAGAAAAGAGACCCGTATACAAACTGCAAGTCGCCAACAATGGTTTGGGATTTTTGGTCCCTCAACCCTGAATCGCTACACCAGGTGGCTATCCTAATGTCCGATCGGGGTACGCCCTATGGCTTTAGGCATATGCATGGCTATGGCAGTCATACCTTCTCGATGATCAACGCCCAGAATGAACGGAACTATGTTAAATTTCATTTCAGGACGCAACAAGGCATTCGCAACTTGACTGGACCAGAAGCAAATGAAATGCGCGGCATAGATCCTGACTACGCACAGCGTGACCTTTATACTTCAATTGATAAAGGGGATTTTCCAAAGTGGAAACTGTATATTCAAATTATGACGGAAGAGCAAACTAAAAGCTTCCGCTGGAACCCCTTTGATTTGACCAAGGTATGGTCTCAGAAGGAGTATCCATTAATCCCTGTAGGTATCTTAGAGCTTAATGAAAACCCGCAGAATCATTTTGCAGAGGTAGAGCAGGCAGCCTTTGCGCCAGCACATGTGGTGGATGGTATTAGCTTTTCACCAGACAAGATGTTACAAGGAAGGATCTTATCCTACCCTGACGCACATCGGTATAGATTAGGAGCGAACTTTGAGCAGATCCCCGTAAATCGCTGCCCGTATATGGTAAACAACTACCATAGAGATGGTGCTATGCGCGTGGATGGCAATGCTGGGGCACAACCCAATTATGCTCCCAATAGCTTTGACAACCTAGTTGCCGATAAAAGCTACGCAGAACCCGCTTTAAAGCTGGATAGTCTAGTTGCAGACAATTACGATCGGAATCAGCATGATGATGATCATTACACACAGCCAGGAGACCTTTACAGGCTATTAGACGACACGCAAAAGCAACATATGATCAACAATGTGGTAGATGCAATGTCGGGCATTGAAGGGCCTAAACGCGAGGAGATTATTATGCGTCAATTATGTCACTGGTTTCGCGCAGATAGTAACCTTGGTCTAGGAATAGCAAGAGGCCTTGGAATAGCGATGGATAAACTAAATGAACATATGCCAAGATAAGGCTTAATAGGAAGAAGAAAATCCTCAGCGCAATCCGCTGGGGATTTTTTTATGATAAATTAAAGCATGAGGAGTGATCAGTGACAAGTGACCCGTGACAAGTGACACAAGCGAATGATAAGTTTAGACTGCCTAGGAAGAAGTAACGAGTAACCAGTAACAAGTGTGCAGTGACAAGTGACACAACCGAATGACAAGTTTAGACTACCTAGGAAGAAGTGACGAGTAACCAGTGACACAAGCGAGTAACTAGTAAAACAAACAAACAAACAAACAAACA
>JASLCA010000022.1 GCA_030146225.1 Sphingobacterium sp.
ATGGAAGTTACTTGGGAGTCTGCGCTACAATTGCCATATGAGTTAACGCCTTCAGCTATTGATACAAATGGTAAGCTGGTTTTTGTTCCGAGTCATTCTGGATTAGTGTCAGCAGTATACGCAAACGATGGCGCAGTTTCTTGGCAATATAAGCTTTCAAATGCCATGGTAAATCCTATTTTTGTACTTAATAACCAGCAGATTATAGTCTCTACCATGGATGGTATGATTGTTAAGCTTAACCTGAAAAAATAAGGAAATCGTTTAAGTGATATTTAAAATAGTGCCCAACAAGGGAGCTAATAACGTATAAGAAAATCTCTATAAATAAAATTATTAGCCCTTGTTATTCAGTTTATTGACAGATTGTTGAACGATTTAGCAAGGAAAGTTAAAATTTCTGTAGATGGGTACTGAAAGAAATAAAGAAAATGTTACATTTATTCATCAATATTAACCCTTGCTTGTTGGCCCGCAATAGGACAAGCTTGGATTCTACAAAATGTGGTTTCCAAGGAATAGTATTAAGCTGGAGAAATCCTTTTGAATTAATGTATAAAACTTGCAGTAGGTAAGTCTGTTGGTCTGTGTCTTAATCGGTGCTAGCGTAAGCTACTTTAGAGCCAATTGGAAGTGTAGATTAGCTATTTATAAGGGCAAGATTAATATTGTGAAAATTAACAAATTGTTTGGAAAATAAAGTTTTGCGTGTTTGTGCGTGTTTTGATTAAAATTCGCATATTTGTATAATAGAGTTTTTATTTGTGATATGATAAGAGTAACTGAAAAGGAGTCGAACTACCAGGATTTAGATAAAATGTCTGTTAAAGATCTTTTAACAAACATGAACAGTGAAGATAAGACGGTTCCTAACGCAGTCGCCAAGGCCATCCCTCAACTAGAGGGGCTCGTGCAAGCTACTGTGGAGAAGATGAAGCAAGGTGGTCGTTTATTTTATATAGGAGCGGGTACAAGTGGGCGTTTAGGCATTCTAGATGCTTCGGAGTGTCCACCTACCTTTGGGGTTCCTTTTGATTGGGTTATTGGTTTAATAGCCGGAGGCGATATTGCCATTCGGAAGGCGGTAGAGTTTGCTGAAGACGATATGGAGCAAGCTTGGAAGGATTTGGAAGAGTTTGGCGTGAACCAGAATGATGTGATTGTGGGCATTGCGGCATCAGGTACTACACCTTATGTTATTGGAGGCTTGCGTACGGCCAATGAAAAAGGCCTAATCACAGGCTGTATAGTCTGTAACGATGGCTCGCCTATAGCAGCTGAGGCACAATTTCCGGTTGAGGTTGTTGTAGGTCCTGAGTTTGTGACGGGATCCACACGCATGAAATCTGGTACAGCTCAAAAACTTGCCTTAAATATGTTGAGTACTTCAGTTATGATACAACTGGGACGTGTTAAGGGGAATAAAATGGTAGATATGCAACTCTCTAACATTAAGTTAGTCGCAAGGGGAGTTCGTATGGTTATGGAAGAGACCGGAGCCGACGAAGAGATTGCATCTGCTTTATTAGAAGAATTTGGTAATGTGCGTAAAGCCATAGAGAATTACCGCGTTAAATAGTTTACCTAAATTAAGAAAAACATTATGTCTCCATTTGTATTACTGATGTTTCTAGTGGTGTATTTCGGGCTTTTATTGGCCGTTGCACACTTTACCTCTAGAAAATCGGCCGACAATTCCACTTTCTTTGTGGCGAATAGAAACTCCAAGTGGTACATGGTTGCCTTTGGGATGATTGGAACGGCACTTTCTGGTGTAACCTTTATATCTGTACCGGGTGCAGTAGGCGTTTCCAATTTTAGTTATTTTCAATTTGTATTGGGAAATGCATTGGGCTTTATTGTTATTGCCTATGTCTTATTGCCCCTTTATTACCGGATGAATCTAACATCTATTTATACCTATTTGGAAGAGCGTCTAGGGCATAAAAGTTATAAGACAGGGGCAATGATTTTCTTGATCTCACGTACGGTAGGTTCAGCTTTCCGTCTGTATTTGGTCGCTATTATCTTACAGAAATTCATCTTTGATGCTTGGAACGTGCCTTTTGGTGTGACGGTCGCAGGTTGTTTATTGTTGATTTGGATGTATACCAATAAGGGGGGACTGAAGACCATTATTATTACGGATACCTTACAGACGTTCTGTCTTTTATTCGCCGTTATTCTTTCCATCTACTTTATGGCAGATGGCTTGGGTATTTCTGTTTTCGAGGCTTTCGAAAAGGTAAAGGATAGTACTTACTCACAGATTGTGGTATGGGAAAACCTATTGGGGGATAAGAATCACTTCTGGAAGCATGTTATTGGCGGGGCATTCGTAACCATTGCGATGACAGGCTTGGACCAGGATTTAATGCAGAAGAACTTAAGCATGAAGACCATTGGGGAGGCGCAGAAGAATATGATTACCTTCACGAGCATCTTTGTGGTGATCAATTTATTCTTCCTAGCAGTTGGAGCTTTATTGTATATCTATGTTGCAGAAAAGGGGATTGACATCTCGGGCTTACTTACGCCTGACTACCTATACCCTGAGATTGCCTTAAACTACCTTTCCGTATCGGCAGGTATTATCTTTATGATGGGTTTGACTGCTGCCACCTTTGCCACGACAGATTCAGCCTTGACAGCCTTGACGACTTCTTACTGTATAGATTTCTTAAACTTCAATAAGAAGGAAAATCCAAATGATCCAGCCTTAGTAAAGCAGCGTAATATTGTGCACCTAGTGTTTTCGGTGCTTATACTACTTGTTATTTTGGTGTTTAGACTGCTGAACAACGACTCTGTTGTAACGGCGATCTTTACAGCAGCAAGTTATACCTATGGGCCATTATTGGGATTGTTTGCCTTTGGGATCTTGACCAAGTATAAGGTGAATGACAATTTAGTACCATACTTCTGTATCTTATCACCTATTATTCTATTTGTATTGAATATGTATGTGATTATACCACATACTACCTACCGTATAGGCTTTGAGCTTATCGTGTACAATGCTTTAATTACGATTTTAATGTTATGGTTTACCTCTCCAGGTAAGCTGGATAAAGACGCTAAAGCAGCTTCGCTATAGTGTATTAGGGATTTGTGTGTGCAAAAAAATTAACCTAAGTTTGGGTAAATGATTTTGCACACATGTATCACTTAATAGAAGAAACCCTAGAATTTGTTCGCCGTAAGATTGGCGACTTCTCTCCTGAATTTGGCATTGTATTAGGCACTGGCTTAGGTAAGCTGGTGGATGAAATAGAAGTTGAACATCAACTTATGTATGCTAATATTCCAAACTTTCCGATTTCAACCGTTGAATTTCATACCGGAAAGCTCATATTTGGGCTTTTAAATGGTCGCAGGGTTGTCGCTATGCAAGGCCGATTGCATTACTATGAAGGCTATGGCATGCAAGAAATAACTTTTCCCATTCGCGTGATGAAAGGCTTAGGCATTCAGAAGCTTTTCGTTTCCAATGCTTCGGGATCTCTAAATCCAAGCATCCTAAAAGGGGATATCGGTATTATCGAGGATCATATCAATCTTTTGCCTGACAATCCGTTAAGGGGGTCAAATGATGAAGACCTGGGCCCACGATTCCCAGACATGAGCCAAGCCTATAATAAGCAGATGCTGCAACAGGGATTAGCCTTGGCTGATGAACATGGCATCCGCGCGCACAAGGTCGTGTATGTGGCTGCACCGGGCCCTAATCTAGAGACTAGAGCCGAGTATCGTTATATGCGGATTATTGGAGGTGATATAGTAGGTATGAGTACCGTCCCGGAAGTTATTGTGGCCAATCATATGAACCTGCCTGTTTTTGCCATTTCGGTAATAACGGATGAAGGCTTTCATGCGGATCTTCAGCCCGTTTCCTTGCAGGAGATCGTGGCGGTTGCTTCAGCGGCTGAACCCAAGATGACAAAGATTCTAAAAGAATTAATAGCCTTGCAATAAATGTGAATTTTAGCCGTACTTTTGTTGAGATTTACACGAATATTTAGGCATTAATGGATAGATACTTTAGACTGCTTTCGCTTATTTTTGTTTTTAGTCTACTTAGCTTTTCTTATGTATCAGCACAAGTTGAGGAAGAGTTTAGTAGTGCCCTTGACTCAGCGCGGGCTAAGGAAGATAACAAGCAGGATTCGGTTGTGTTTACAGCCAAGTACGTTCGCTATGCGACTTTAGCCATGCTGAAGAAAGCGACACATACCGTTCAGCTAGATACCTCCCATGTAAACTTTCAATATTACAATAAGCAGAATTTGCCTTGGAACCCCAGTATTAATCTAGGGGCCTATGGCTTGGCTACCCGGGATTTGTTGTTTACCCCAAATAAGACGATTGGCTTTCAATCGGGCTTTCATGCCTTGGAACGCTACCTGCTAACTCCAGATAGCTTACAGTATTTCCGAGCGCGTGCCAGGTACTCAGAGTTGTATGCGGTAGGATTTTTCTTTGATGATCAGGTCTTTCGCGCACGATTGGCGCAAAATATTAATCCTCGTTGGAATATAGGGGCTGAGTATCATGCGACCAATACGGATGGCTTCTATATCAATCAAGATTACAACGACCGTAAGGCGGCATTGTTTTCTTGGTATGAATCCGAAAGTCATCGCTATAATCTACTGGTAAATGCGACCTTTAACAGCTTGAACTCCCCTGAAAATGGCGCTGTGATATTTGAAGATCTCTTTGGCAAGGGCGAAGATAAGCCAACCTCCAATTTAGGTCTGGCAACGCGATTGTCAGGTCGTAATAAAGACCGTCCACATAATAAATGGAAAGATAATGGTGCTTTTATCCGCCAATCTTACTTCTTTGGCCGATTGGACACCTTAAATGTGGGCACTCCAGAGATGGAGGTACACCCAACCAATGCGGTGGCACATAATAGTTCGATTCGACAACGCACCTTTACCTTCTATAAGAATGAAGTGGATAAAGATAGTGCCTTTCCTTTTGGAGATGCAATCTTAGTTGATGATACAACAAAGATTACGACTATTTCTAATGAGTTTACCTATAGCTTTTATCTGCGTGGTAAAGGCGTCTTTAAGAATGAAGCTAAGTTGGATTTGGGCTTTCAGAATGATTTAATATGGTATCAAGATAGTCTAACGTCAGATTTTTACCAAAACAGCATGCTCAAAGGCGCAATAGGCTATAAGTTTAGTGAGCGCATCAATGTACAAGGCTCCGTAAACCAGATTGTGGTGGGTAAAAATGCAGGCGACTTCCTGTATGAGGCTACCGCGGACATCCTATTAAGTGAGCAAGCTGGAAAGATTAGTTTGGGAGCTTATTCGCAGAATAAGTCTCCAGAGATGATTTTTGATCGGAACAACTATACCTATCACCAGTGGCAGCATAACTTCGATAAGTCAAAGACACAAAACCTTTCATTTGCCTATAGTAATAAGAAGCTGGGGTTTTCCGGTAAGCTAGAATACTTTCTAATGGACAATTACATGTACTTTAAGGAGGTAGACAATCCAAGCAATGATATTCAGCTGATGCGGGTTATTAGCCCAGCCCAGTATGGAAGCATGAATCTCCTAAAGGCTTCTGTGGGTCAAAAATTTAAGTTTGGACGTTTTCACTTGGACAATCTTGTCGTATATCAGAAGTCCGATGCCGCAGATGTATTAGCCATTCCTGAGTTGTATACCTGGCATAGCTTTTATTATGCTAATATACTATATAAGGTTATGGACTTTCGGTTAGGCGTGGATGGGCGTTTCAATTCCCCATTCCGATCGCCATCTTATGCAATCAATGTGGGCCAGTTCTATAATGATAATGTAGGCATTGAATATTCTACCTATCCCATTATGGATTTATGGCTAACAGCCAATATTAGACGCGTGAATTTATTCGCATCTTACAACTTTATGAATCAAATGGTATACCCAAAGGGCTTTTATACGGTGCGGAGATACCCTATGCAGGATGCAAACTTCAGGTTTGGGGTCTCTTGGAAGTTTTATGATTAATAGAATCGAAAATTAATCAGTTGTTTTTAAGCACATTGCTTATTTAAGGTGAAAAAAAGTCATAAATGTTTTTGAAGATTGAATTTTAGGCTTATATTTGCACACGCAATAAGACAAAAGGTTTTGGAGAATTAGCTCAGCTGGTTCAGAGCACCTGCCTTACAAGCAGGGGGTCACTGGTTCGAACCCAGTATTCTCCACCAATACAGCCTCGGGAGATTAGCTCAGCTGGTTCAGAGCACCTGCCTTACAAGCAGGGGGTCACTGGTTCGAACC
>JASLCA010000059.1 GCA_030146225.1 Sphingobacterium sp.
TCTTTATATTGGGTGCTAATAAAGGCATGTTTTGCCAATACAGCTTTTGGGAATAAAAAGAACCCCACAGCTTGTTTTTCTTCGGTCACAATAATAGAACAATCAAAGCGGTCATTTGTGTGGTAGGGCGTGGAAATACCTGCGGCATCTCTTTTCCATAGCGTTACAAATTGACCATTTTTTTTGGGAGTTAGCTTTGCCTTCCTAAATTTCACGAAGCGCTCGCCGAGCTTAAAGTCAGCAGCTTCATATTCACGAGCTAAGGGATCTTTCACGCATGCAGTAACAGGTAGTCCCAGTTGCTGAAAAACAAGTTTATCTAAAAGACTTAGCGCGCTATCCATTTTAATATTTTTTTTCTTAAAGTTATACATTTAAGAAGAATGGGGGCTTGTTTTTCTGTTAAAAGTATCTTTGAGTTAAAAATTTGTTTCTATTTGATAGAAAAACTGTGGCTTTCCAGCTATATTTTTCAATTATTTTATTTTTAACTACAATTTCCGCATAAGTTTTAATTTCCTTGTTTAAAAGCTTTAAACAGCTATTAAATAGTCCTGCGTTACGCATACTGTATTGATAAGTAGCAGGATAGCTGTGTTTTTTTTGTATGAAAAGACCAATTGCAATACCGTTGCGTTATTTTTTTTCGTAATTTTAATTGAAATATGAGAGTATTAATAGCCCTATTCAGTGTATACCTTATCGCATTAGCATTAATGCCATGTACGGATATGGCCTATAGCAACCCATCCGCTCAGGAGTTGCCATCGATAAGTTACTTTCAAGGGCTGAACCATGATCATGCCCAAGGCGCTGACGCCTGCAGTCCCTTTTGTGCCTGTAGCTGCTGTGGAGCAACCTATGTTCCAGCAATGATTTGGACAAGCTTTAGCTTTAGCCTAAAGCCCAACTTTCAAAGAGAAGCATCACAACCAAATTATATAACTTCGTTTCTTCCTAATTACTTGGATAGCATCTGGCAGCCGCCAAAGCTTATTGTATAATACCTAAAAGGTATATGTGCCTTTAACCGCCAAAAGGTGTTATAACTATATGGCAGGACTATGCCTCGTTTATTCATGCCTTATGTACTTTCATAGGGTGGTATTATTCATTTAATATACAGAATCGTGTTAGACAATATTATAAAATTCTCTGTTAAGAACAAGTTAGTTATCGGAGTGATGACCTTGTTGCTTATTATTTGGGGTGTTTGGAGTGCGACTAAAATTCCAATAGACGCACAGCCAGACATTACCAACAACCAGGTTCAGGTGATTACCCTCTGTCCAACACTAGCTGGACAAGAAGTGGAGCGCCTGGTAACTTTCCCCGTAGAACAAAGTATCGTAAACCTTCCTGATGTCGAAGAGATTCGAAGCATTTCTCGCTTTGGACTGTCGGTGGTCACCGTGGTGTTTAAGGATGAAGTCAATATTTACTTTGCAAGACAGCTTATCGGCGAAAAGCTAAAAGAAGCAGAAGAGCAAATCCCTAAAGGCGTCGGTACGCCTGAGCTATCCCCCGTAAGTACGGGCTTGGGAGAAGTATACCAGTATATTCTGCACCCCAAGAAAGGGAGTGAGGATAAGTATACGGCGATGGACTTGCGGACTATGCAAGATTGGATTGTTGCCCGTCAGCTTTATGGAACCCCAGGAGTTGCTGAAGTCAATAGCTTTGGAGGCTTGCTGAAGCAGTATGAAGTTGCTGTAAATCCAGATCGATTAAAGGCGATGGGCGTAAGTATCGCAGAGATATTCAGTGCCTTAGAAACAAATAATGAAAATACAGGCGGTGCTTATATCGATAAAAAACCCAATGCCTACTTTATTCGTGGGGTAGGACTAGTCACCTCCTTGGAAGATGTAGGCAATATTTTGGTTAAGCGCACAGGCAGTACGCCTATATTTATTAAGGATGTTGCCGAAGTACAATTTGGACATGCCATCCGCTATGGCGCATTAACCTTTAATGGCGAGGTTGATGCTGTTGGGGGAATTGTTATGATGCTAAAGGGAGAGAATAGCGCGCAAGTGGTAAAACGGATTAAGGAGAAAATCCCTACCATTGCTCAATCTTTACCAGATGATGTAATAATCGAACCCTTTTTGGATAGGACAGACTTGGTAAATAGAGCAATTGATACGGTTCAGCAGAACCTAATTGAAGGCGCGTTGATCGTTATCTTTGTATTGATCCTCTTCTTGGGAAATTTCAGAGCTGGACTAATCGTTGCCTCGGCTATCCCTTTATCCATGTTGTTCGCCTTGGGGGCAATGAATGTCTTTGGGGTTAGTGCAAACTTAATGAGTCTGGGAGCTATAGACTTTGGACTGATAGTAGATGGTTCCTTAATTGTGGTCGAGGCTACAATGCACCATCTAGGACTACGGAAAACCATGCATAAGCTGACTCAGCAAGAGATGGATGAAGAGGTGTATGAATCCGCACGTAAGATACGTACCAGTGCTGCCTTTGGCGAAATCATTATCTTGATCGTATACATTCCGATCTTGACCTTGGTGGGCATTGAAGGAAAGATGTTTACGCCTATGGCCAAGACAGTAGGCTTTGCTATCCTAGGTGCATTAATCCTATCTTTTACCTATATCCCGATGGTCAGCGCCTTGTTTTTATCTAAAAAGCCAGTTACCAAGCGTAATTTTTCAGATAAGATGATGGATTTGTTCCAGCGTGTGTATCAGCCTATCTTGACAAAGGCGATACGTTTTAAGTATATAGTGATCTCGGGTGCTGTCGCCTTATTCTCTTTTAGTATCTTCCTGTTTTCAGGTATAGGTGGGGAGTTTTTACCCAAGTTGGGAGAAGGCGACTTTGCATTTCACTGTATCCTACCGCAGGGTACTTCCCTGAGTCAAAGTATGGAAACCTCTATGCAGGCCGCCCGCTTAATAAAATCCTTTGATGAAGTTAAGATGGTCGTCGGAAAGACTGGATCGGCAGAAGTCCCTACAGATCCCATGCCGCCAGAGGCAACCGACTTAATGATTATTCTTAAGCCGCAGAAGGACTGGCAAACAAAGAAAAGCTATGATGAGCTCGCCAATGAGATGATGGAAAAGCTAGAAAGCATTCCGGGTGTTTTCTTTGAAGCCAATCAGCCTATACAAATGCGATTTAATGAGTTGATGACAGGAATCCGTCAGGATGTGGCCGTCAAGATTTTTGGAGAGGATATGGACTCGCTCGTGATGTATGCCAACAAGGTAAATGATGTCGTACAGTCAGTGGAAGGAGCTACAGCCCCTCAAGTAGAGCGGGTTTCCGGGCTTCCACAGATTAATATAGCCTATGATCGTCTGCGATTAGCCAATTACGGGCTAAATGTAGAAGATGTAAACAACCTAGTCAGCACAGCCTTTGCTGGAAAATCTGCAGGAGTGGTCTATGAGAATGAGCGTAGGTTTGACCTGGTTGTGCGTCTGGCCGAAACGCAGCGCTCGTCCATTGAGGATGTGAGCAATCTCTTTATACCAATTGCCAATGGAGAGCAGATTCCGCTATCTCAGGTGGCTACCATCGACTATAAGTTGGGGCCAGCCCAAATCAGTAGGGAAGATGGTAAGCGTAGAATCTATGTAGGCTTTAATGTGCAAGGAAGGGATGTATCCTCTGTGGTTAAAGATATTCAAGAGAAGTTAGCCGCGCAGGTAAAACTGCCTACAGGTTATTACTTTACCTACGGCGGACAGTTTGAAAACCTTCAAAAGGCGACCGACCGATTATTGATAGCTGTACCTATATCGCTCCTGTTAATTTTTGTGTTGTTGTACTTTACCTTTCACTCCTTTAAGGAAGCCCTACTGGTCTATGCAGCCATACCGATGAGTGCTATTGGTGGAGTTTTCGCCTTGCTCTTACGGGGTATGCCATTTAGTATTTCCGCAGGCGTAGGCTTTATCGCCTTATTTGGGGTTGCAGTGCTAAACGGAATTGTGCTTATCGCCACCTTCAATAGGCTGGAGAAGGAAGGTTGGAAGGAGTTGATACCTCGGGTTATTGAAGGCACAAAGATGCGCTTAAGACCCGTATTAATGACCGCTTCCGTGGCCAGCTTGGGCTTTTTGCCAATGGCATTAAGTACCAGTGCCGGAGCTGAGGTACAGAAGCCCCTGGCAACTGTCGTAATCGGAGGATTAATTACAGCAACGGCTTTAACCTTGTTTGTACTCCCCTTATTATACATCGTTTTTCAAGGCGGAAATACTCCGCGTAAATCTACTCCAATGAAAGCAATTACAACGCTACTGGTATTGATCTTATCTTTCTTTGGCTTTGCCCAAAGGTCAGAAGCTCAAACCGTAAATATAGAACAGGCTGTGGAGATCGCACTGCAAAATAATGCGCGTATTGAAGCCGATAGACTGGCTATACAAGCTGCCGAAAGTTTGCGGAGTACAGTTTATGAACTCCCCAAGACCAATCTGAATATGCAGTATGGCAATACCGAGGGCTTTGAAAAAAACGACGCCTTTCAACTAGTTCAGGCAATTCCTTTTCCGAGCTTATTTGGCGCAAGAAAAGGACAGGTAGAAGCACAAGTCAAAGGCAAGCAATGGGCCAAGGCCTTAACTGAGAATGAGCTTAGGCAACAGGTGAGAAGCTATTATTACCAGTTAGAATTCTTAAATCATAATGCCTATACCTTACTCTATTTGGATAGTGTCTACCAAGAATTTATACGCGTAGCTGAGCTGCGGTATAAGGTAGGTGATATAGGGAAGCTTGAGGTGCAGACAGCGATTACCAAAAGAGGAGAGATTAACCTGCTTTTGCAGCAAAATCAGACCTCTAAACAAAATGCCTATCAAGACTTAAAAAGCTTGATGCAAATAGACAATGATTTTGAACTCGAAAGACAGCCCAAATATCGCCCACTCTTACTGAGCAATCTCTACGATAGTACAGCCGTAAGCAACCATCCTGCAATACAGGTCCTGTATCAGGATGCTAGGCTGGCAGAACAAAATCAACGAGTAGAACGCGCCAATGGCATGCCTGACTTTTCCATTGGGTATAACAATGTGTCCTCAGTAGGCCTACATAGTCGGAATGGCGTAGAAAGTTTCTATGGAAGAGGGCAGCGTTTTAGTTATGCTGAACTTTCAGTAGCCATCCCTTTATTTACCAAGAGCAAGGCTAGAGTTCGCGCATTAAAGTACGAGCAGCAAGCCTTAGAATACCAAGCCCAAGGGCAGGAGATTCAACTGCGTGCTACCTTGAAAAATGCCATGAATCAATACAATCAAGATCTTGCGCAGTACAATTATTTTGTAAATCAAGCGCTGCCCAATGCAGAAGAGATAATTAAAGGAGCGCAACTGGGGTACAGGACTGGAGATGTATCTTATGTAGAATATCTGATGGCCGTACAAACAGCCACGGATACCAACCTGAGTTACCTAAATAGTATACAGAAAATCAATGAGTCTGTAGTCCTAATTCATTCATTAATCAATAAATAATTCGCCATGAAACGTACATCAAAATATATACTTAGCAGCTTAGGACTGCTTGTTACAGCAAGCGTATGGCTTGGTTGTGGATCTAATCAGAAAAAGGAAGCCGAACAGCCGGCTAAAGAAGCAACCGCGGAGGCTGAAGATCATGGCGATGAGAACTTTGCAAGCTTAACTGCCGAGCAGATAAGGACAGCTGGAATAGCGGTTGCCCCAGTGTCTAACAAGCAGCTAACAGCGACCCTAAAGCTCAATGGGCAATTGCGGGTTCCGAATACCAGTAAGGCCAATGCCACCTCCCTATTTGGAGGAGTTGTCAAAAGCCTACATGTGGAGTTGGGGGATCAGGTCCGCAAAGGACAGGTTATTGCGACCATCTCCAATCCACAGTTTATTCAGTTGCAGGAAGAATACTATAGCCTGAACAGTAGCATTACCTTTGCTGAACAAGAGTTGCAACGACAGCAAGAACTCAACGAGTCCAATGTAGGCGCTATGAAAAACCTGCAAAATGCACGTGCTGAGTTGGGAACACTGCGTACCCGAAAGGCATCCTTGCAGCAGCAAATTACCCTAATGGGCATCAATCCGAATAGCATTTCAAATGGTAATATGAAGGCAACGCTTACCGTAACAAGCCCTATAAGCGGCACTGTCAGCAATGTTTTTGCTAAGATGGGAAGTTATGTGGATGTATCGGCCCCCTTGATAGAGCTGGTAGACAATCAAGCCATTCAGGTAGAATTACAGGTCTTTGAGAAGGATCTCCCACAAGTAAAGATTGGTCAATTATTGGACTTTCAGTTGGTTAATAATCCGCAGCAGTCCTATAAGGCTAAACTTTATAATATCAGCTCCTCCTTTAGTGGAGAGAGTAAGAATATTCTGGCATTGGGCAGTATTCTTGGCCCTAAGACAGGCTTAATAGAGGGGATGAGCATTGTAGCCTTGGTCAGTCTAAGTGATGCTGGAAGTCCAGCTGTGCCGAATGACGCCATTGTCAATGCCGATGGCCGCTATTACATCTTCGTGCAGGTTGAAAATGAGGAAAAACCCCATAGCCACCAGGTAGGAGAAGCACATGATCACGCAACTGAAGAAGGCTTACGCTTTGAGAAATTCGAGATTCAGAAGGGAACATCCGATTTAGGCTATACCGCAATTAATCCTTTGCGGGCACTCCCAAAGGATGCCAAGGTGGTTGTCAAAGGTGCATTTTTTGTAAATGCCTCCTTAAGCACCGCTGTTCACGAGCATTAAATACGGAACAGAAAAAACAGGCTTAGGCCTGTTTTTTCTTAAATGTAGCATCCACAATAATGGCAATTGCACCATCTCCTGTAACATTACAGGCAGTACCAAAGCTATCCATTGCGATATATAAAGAGATCATTAAGGCTTGGTTTTCAAGGTCAAAGCCGAGCATCGAAGAGATAATGCCAATCGCAGCCATAATAGCACCTCCCGGAACCCCCGGAGCGGCAATCATCGTAACCCCTAACATGCAGATAAAGCCTGCCATCTGTAGGGTATCTATAGGCATGCCTTGCATTAGCATCAGCGCAACCACGCAAGCCACAATCTTGAGCATACTCCCCGCAAGATGAATCGTCGCACATAAAGGAATACAAAAGTTTGCTATATCTTCACTGACCCCAGCCTTTTTTGCCTGTAGCAGCGTAACGGGGATTGTAGCAGCTGAAGACTGGGTTCCGAGCGCCGTAAAATAGGCAGGAAGCATAGTTGTTAATAGCTTTATCGGGTTTTTCTTAGCAATAGCCCCAGCAATAACAAACTGTAAAAGTAGCAGTAGCACATGCATGGCGAAGATGACACCGATAATCTTAACAAAGACATCCAGAATAACCATCACCTTTCCAGAATAGGTCATATCTAAGAAAATACCAAAGATAAAGATGGGCAATAAGGGGATAATTAGCTTTTCAATTAGAAAAGAAATAATCTGCTCAAAGTCCACCGCAACCTTTCCCAAGGTAGAGTTCTCTAAGCGGGTCAAGCCAATACCCACTAAAAAAGCAAGTACTAAGGCCGACATAACATCCAGAAGCGGTGGGATCGCTAGCGTAAAGTAGGGGCTAAGTACACGAGCCGTTTCGTCTACCAGAATAGCATGTTGACCATCGATCAAAGCAGGGAATATAGCCAGACTTGTAAAATAGGAGCTAAAGCCTGCAAAAAGTGTTGAGCCATAGGCTACCAGCACGGTGAAAAGTAAAAGTTTACCCGCAGTTTGCCCCAATTTAGCAATAGCAGGGATTATTAAACTCACAATAATTAGGGGAATCAAGAACTTCAGGAGTTGATCAAACAAGGCATTAAAGGTCGCGAAAACACGGCCTAGGCTCTCTGGGATCACCTTTCCAATAAGGATGCCTAAAATAATGGCGACCACTACCCGAAACAAAAGATTGCTCGTTATTTTTTTCATGTCGGCAAATTACAATTTGTTGTGGATAATTGGATGCTCAATAGCAATATGAGGCAATATTCTTTTTCATCCTGAATCCAAGAAAAAGCCACCTTCAGTAGGAAGGCTGAAGGTGGCTTTAAAAATATACGATCTTAAATAGCTAGCGGCTTAAAGTTGTCAGGCTACTGAATACCAGTCTGCTGTTGCCTGTGCTAAGTTATATCCGAGTTGTCAGGACCTTTTGCAGGTGGATTCTCTGGCTTGTTATCCGGATTTTCCGTAGGTACAATGGCTCTGAAATGGGGAGAAACCAGTTCAATACCTCTTTCGCCAAATACATCTTGAATATTATTGCGTAAGTCTGCTAATATGCCTGCTCTTTTTACGACATCCTTAACATAAACATTGATTTCATAGGTGGCATAGAAGTCCGCCAACTGCTGCTGAAAGATAAAGGGGGCGGGACTCTTTAAAGCTAGTTTTGTTCTATTGGCAGCCTCCAATAGTGCTGATTCAGCTTCTTGCCAAGTAACTTCATAGCCCACGTCTGCTGTGGTATAGATAATTAAGCCATCCTCTTGGCTATAGGTGGAATAATTGGTGGTATTACCTGATAGTACGGTAGAGTTAGGAATCGTGATCTCTTCATTTTTGACCGTTCGCAATCGCGTGACCAGAATATTCTTTTCTATTACAACCCCTACCAGATCCCCAATACGTATTTGGTCCCCAATCTGAAAGGGGCGCATATAGGTAATCACCAATCCCGAAACCATATTGGAAATGGCATTTGATGAGCCAAAGGAGAAGATCAATCCAATAAATACAGAGACCCCCTTAAAGATCGTTGAGTCAGAACCGGGCAGATAGGGGAACATTAAGATAAACATAAAGGCATAGAGCAAGAGTTTAACCAGGTTAAACGTAGGAATAGCCCAGTCTGTATGAAAGCCCGTAATAACCAACTTGCCCATCTCTATTTCATGAAAAATATACTTTACAAAGCGTATAAAATAGCGCATTACAAAGAAGATAACCAGCAGCGTAAAGAGCTTGGGCAAGAAATTCCAAATCGAGATAAAAATGCCCTTTAATGGCGACCATACTAGGTCAAATAGACTAGAAGCCCAGTTTTGAGTAAAGGGGAAAATGCTAAATACCAAGGGTAATAGCAGGTATAAAAGCAATAAGATTAAGAAGCCCTTAAGCACCCGAATCGCCGTATACAAAAGGGAGAGCTCCTGTGCTGTATTTAAGATTACATAATCCCTGTACATTAATTTTTTCAGGCGATGTCTTTGTTGCGTTACCTTGAGCTTAGCCCGCAAGGAAAGCTTGTTTATCGTCCAAATCAAGAGGCAGATAATCGTAATAACCAAGATAACTAGACCAATCCGAATAAGCAGCTTGGTAAAGCTATTTTCTTCCTTTTGCAGCCGTATGCTATCTTGAATTGTACTTACATAATGCTTTGCAAGGTCTTCCTTGGTTTCATCAAACCAGAGTGCGTCCATTTCATTCACACTCATTAAAATAATCTCATTGTAACTAATGTCCAAGGAATTCTCCCAGTCAATAATCTTTATAGAATCAGGTTGAAAAAAATCGTCCTCGTAAAGTTTTTTAATCTTTTCCGAAATCGCTTGCGCCCTGCCTTCAGCCTTTAGAGCCCCTACCTTGGTGTAGATGGTAAACAAGGTATCCTGTAGGAGTACTACGGGATAGCCCTTTTCGCTAAGCCTCATCTTTTCGATCATGGCCCTAGACTTAGCCTTGGCTTTCTCCTGAGCTTCCTCTACCTGTTTCAGCTCTTCCAAGAGTTGATCCCGCTTGTACTTCTCACTTTCCTTAATCTGGCTGAGTTGATCTTGCAACTCAACCTTCTTAAAGGAGTCCAAGAGCTTAGTTTGCTGGGTTTTCTCCAGAAGTATTGCTATCTCATCCTTCTTTGGGCTTAGGGTATCCGCCTGCTGCACTAACCCTTGGCTATAGCCCGAGACCAGCATGCCAAGCATAGCCAATAGGGTAATACTGAAATAATGGAGATTTGATTTAAATTGGCCTTTTGACATAAAGCTTGTATTTCATAATAATATAACGACATGAATATAGTTGTTTTTTTGATTATTCAAAGTCCAATTAATTAATTAGAAAGTTTTAGTTCATAGACCGCAGGCTATTTCTTATAAACTTCATGAACGCTTGTTTGAGCAGCTTGTGATTAGCTTTTGAGCTCCTCCATCTAGGCAAGATTTGCGGAGACTTTTACTTTCAGCTAGCCAGCAGTAGATTGGTTGTCCCATCTTCGCTATAGGCTATCCTACAGATGCGACCTATAATAGGCATAGGCAAAGAGTTTACATTGACTTAACATTAGCATTGTATATTTGGGGGCGGATTGGATTTTACATATTTTGTATCTAACTTTATCACAAATCTAAATTATCCGCTCTGGGGAGAGACATGAATACAATTTCGCAAAATACGTTAATGCAGTTGAGGGACGGCGATCGAGCGGCTTTTAGGATTATTTATGATAATTACGCCAGCTCCATCTATAGTGTTGCCCACAAGATCCTCAAAGACAATATCCAAGCCGAAGAAGTTGTTCAAGAATGCTTTATGAAATTGTGGTTGGCTCGGGCTGAGCTAAATACAGCGCTAGATCTATGGCCCTATATCTATGTTATTTGCAAGCGTATTTGCTTTAACTATATCCGAGATCAAAAGCTGACCCAGGCCCTTCCTGCTGATTCCGAAATGTTTGCTGTAAATGATGTGGAACAGAAAGTGCATTATTTCGAATTACAGCTTCAATTGGATCAGTATGTAGAAACCCTCCCGGAGCAGCAGAAGAAGGCTTGGCGGTTAAGCCGTATTGAGGGCCGTACACATGAGCAGATTGCAACCCAGATGGGCATCTCAAAGCATACTGTAAAAAACCACATCAGTCAAGCCTTAAAATCCTTGCGCAATCAGTTGACAAAGATTGATTACTTCTATTTCTTTGTTTTTTTATATTTATTTTAGTTTCAACTAGTACCCTAGCCTAGTTTACGTGTACATGTTATAAATAGACTTATAACATTGGATATACAACGTATACGTTTGCTTTTTGAAAAGCATATACAAGCTGAACTAACCACAGCAGAAAAAGAAGAATTAGATCTAGGCTTGAAGTCCATAGACGAGGCAACCTTCTCCTCTTGGATCGATCAGGTCGTGCGGCCAGATGAAAAGGCATTGTTCCCCAAGGAAGATGTCTTTACAAAGATTGAAGAGCGTCTACAACTTCAAGAGGAGCAAATAACGCAAGGGCGACGCTGGCATCAGCAGCCGCTACTGCGTATTGCTGCCATGCTAGTCCTGCTCCTTGGGAGCCTACTGCTCTACATTAACTATAATCAACACAAGCTCTCTCAATTTGGGTCACAGCAGGCCGCAGTTGCTCCGCAAGAGTTAACCTTGCCAGATGAGGAGGCGCTGATTACCCTAGCGGATGGGACACAACTGCACTTTGATGCACATAGTCAGGATAGCCTTGAACATAAAGGCTTGGCGATTTACAGGCTAGCGGATGGCAGCCTGCAACTATCCCAAGAGGCAGGCATTAAGGAGGGCTTTGCAGCCCAGCAAAGTCATCGGCTAGCAGCCCCAAAAGGAGTAAGCCTACGGGTTATCTTGGCAGACAAGTCTGTTGTATGGCTTAATGCCGGCTCGGCAATTCGGGTCAGTGCATCCTATGGCGCTAAAGATAGGTCCATAGAACTGGATGGAGAAGCCTATTTTGATGTTAGCCACAATCCCCAAAAACCATTTTTAGTCAAAGCAAAAAACACCAGCATAAAAGTGCTTGGTACACAATTTAATATGGCTGCCTATAGCAGTAGCAATCAGGTACAGACTACCCTTGTGGAAGGCTCAGTCACGGTATCTGCTTTGCAGCAGACACTTGTCTTAAAGCCTGGGCAGCAAGCTGTAGTTAGTCCCGATGCATCTATCCAATTGCATACCCAAGTTAATCTACATCAGGTGTTGGGCTGGAAGGAAGGTTATTTCAGGTTTAAAGATGAATCTATAGAAGCTATAATGGAGGAGTTGGCGCGCTGGTACCCTATTGCAGGCGTAGATATTCGTGCCGGTAAAGGAGACCGTTTTACGGGAAGTATACAGCGCTCCAAAAAGCTTACCGCGCTATTGGCCTCCTTAGAAAAAGTATCCGATTTGAAATTTGTTATCGAAGAAGGGAGGGTGGTTGTTATGAAATAAATAACCGATAACAATTACACAAAAGGAGGTGCGCTAACACCTCCCTTAAAGTAGTAAATGGGAATCATTAATTCGAGAAAAAAATTACCAAATACCTATCAAATGTATAAAAAATATGTCGCATTGCTGCCATGTAGGCAGCGAATGTATAAGTGTTTACTTATTATGAAAATGCTATCCCTGATGCTTTTCGGCATCTTTATGCAGGCTAGTGCAAGCACATTTGCACAGAAGGTAAGCCTGTCTGTTTCCAATGCCGATCTCGCTGAAGTCTTGCTCCAGATTCAACAGCAAACCAATTTGGATTTCCTCTACAATAGTAAGGAATTGGCCCATGTAGGCAAGATCGATTTACATGTCAAAAATACAAGCTTGCAGAAGGTGCTAGATGCATGTCTGACACCACGTGGCTTGCTGTATCTAGTGGACAATAAAACAGTGCTAATTAAGAAAGCAAATCCGGTGGTCAGCCTACTGCCTGAAGAAGTATTTCAACAGCAGCTTACCGGACAAGTACGTAACGCCGCTGGGAAAGCCCTAACAGGGGCTTCCGTAAGAGTTCAGAACAGCAATATGGCTACTGCTACAGATGAACAAGGGGAGTTTAAGCTCAATGTGCAGCAGCCAAAAGGCCAATTAATTATCTCAAGCGTAGGCTATCAAGAGCAGGTGCTAAGTTACCAGCTAGGGAGCAAGTTGAATATTGTGCTTCAAGAAGCTACAAGTGAATTGGATGAGGTGGTAATTGTGGGCTATGGCAAGCAAAAGCGGGCCAACCTGACCGGAGCTGTCAGTCAGATAAGTGCCGAGGACATCGCATTACGTCCAGATGCAAATATCTCAACGGCTTTACAAGGCTTAATGCCCGGGCTGAATATACAGATTAACAACGGTGACCCGACGGCAACACCTGATATCAACGTCCGTGGCTTTAACTCCATTAATGGGGGAAGTCCACTGGTATTGATAGATGGAATCGAAGGAAATATTACCCGCGTCAATCCCAATGATATTGAGAATGTAACTGTGCTAAAGGATGCCGCATCAGCTGCTATTTATGGTGCACGAGGTTCCTTTGGGGTCATCTTAATTACCACCAAGCAAGGCAAGGCTGGCTCTATGAAGGTAGATTACACCAATAACTTCGGCTGGACAACCCCTACAACCCGTACAGATTTTATAACAGACCCCTATATTTATGGTAAGACTGTAGACGCCGCATTGTATGGATACAATGGAACCAGCTATACAGGCTACAATGATTTAGATTGGGAGACCATTAAGCTAGTTGCAAAAGGACAGATCGAACCCTTTCATGAACGCCAGAATGATGGCACTTATAAGTTCTTTTATAATACGGACTGGTATGACT
>JASLCA010000103.1 GCA_030146225.1 Sphingobacterium sp.
TATTCCTTTACGCCTGAACTGGCTAAGAAGATGGGCTTACGCAGCTTGAAGATTGTAGGGAATGTGCAGAATCTGTTTACAGCGACTAAGTACAGAGGCATTGACCCTGAAACGATGGGTGCTTTTGGGTACCCAAGCGCGAAGCAGTATAACTTTAGTTTAAATGTTGGATTTTAGAAAAGAGAAGAACATGAAAATAAAAATTATTTTAATCGCCCTTCTTGTTGGCTTATTTAGTTCTTGTGGAAAATACCTAGAGCTTAAGCCTAAGAATACTTTGGTGGTAAATAGCATGGAAGAAGCACGTCTGATGATGTCCTCTTACTTAGCTTCTATGACCCAAAATGCCACTTACCAAGTTAGTTTTAATGGTCGCAAATTGTCTTGGCCTTTCAATCGCGATATAATGGCCAACTTCGTCTTCTACGGCGATGATGTGGATATGATGACCGTACTTTCGAATGCCTACTCCAAGAAGTATGAAGTAGAATACTATGAAGATAAAGATTGGAAAGGGCAGCAGCTTTCGAAAACCATTTGGAATCAATTGTATAGCCATATTGGCTATTTGACCGCGGTGATTAATGAAGGCGAGAAGTTTAAAGATCAAAAAAATTATGCCATGGTGATGGGCGAAGCCTTAACGATTCGCGCCTACTTTATCTTTAAACTGCAGCAGTACTTTGCGCCTTTGGATGAGGCTGAGCTGGGTATTCCTTTAAACCTAGACTTAGATGAATTCCGAAATGTGCCGCGTTGGCAGCAAAAGGATATCTATGCTCAGATTATTAAGGATTTGGAAAAGGCACTAAGCCTGGGCGGCTATGATGCACAGTGGAATGTATTTCATACAGCGGACATCAGCAAGTTTATCCTTTCGCAAGTTTATGCCTACAAGGCGGCTACTGTAGCCAAGGAGTCTACGGACTGGGAATACGTAGCTAAGTATACGGATGAGCTTGGGCAGAGAACGAGTTTGGAGGCAACAGCAGCAGAGTTTACGGCGGAGTTTAGACCAATGGCTACTGGCTATGTAAAGAATAACCCGCATAGTCTATTGACCATAGGCTGGTTAGGGTCACCACGGAATAACTTGTCTTCCTTATGGGGGGTAGGTACTTCGCGTATGAAGCCAAATCCTGAGCTTTTAGCATTGTATTCGGCCACGGATATCCGCAAGAAATCCTTCTTCGACGCTTCGAATAACTTTAACAAGTTTGATTTTCTGTTCTTTAAAGTTGAGGATTATCAGCTGTTGTTTCGCCTAGCGGATACTTACCTTCTCAATATTGAGGCGGACTGGAAGACGGGTAAAACGGCTGAAGCTAAGCGCAAGCTGGCTGGATTTATACAGCAGCGTACAGGTGAAAATAAGGTGATTGCCGATGCAGACTTTGAACGTAGCTTATACAATGAGCGTCGGAAGGAACTATGTGCTGAGCTAGATGCGCGCTGGATAGACCTTAAGCGTAATCGTGTCGCTTTTCAGCGCGAAGCAACGCTTGACAATGGTCAAGGCAAGGAAATGTATAAGCTTGAAGCCAATGACTATCGCTATACCTTGCCTATTCCAGAAGAGTCGGAGTTGAACTACAATAGTAAGATTGCGCAAAATCCAGGCTGGTAATATTTAGGAAATTTAGATATGAATCAAAATATAAAGAAACTAGGCTATTGCTGTATTTCGGCAATGCTTTTATTGGGCGCCTGCAAGCCAGATAACTTTGCAGACTTTGAGAACCCTATTCAGGATGAGAATATTAAGCTAGTTACCTTGACTTCGGATAGCGAAAGCCTGTTGGCAGATGGCAAGGCAACTATGGAGTTCCGCTTTCTAGCCTATGGCATTGCTGAAGTGAAGAAGTTAAAGAAGGAAGTGAAAGGCAAGGAAACGATTTATTCAGAATACATGCAGCTGGATACCTTCCTGATTCCGAGCGACCGTATTTCCCCAGACTTTATTAAGCTTTATAGTGCGGATGGGACCCTGATTAAAGACAATAAGTTTCGCACTACTGCTCTAAGCAGCGCTAAACTTAACTTTCATGCGAAAGCAGGCAATGTTATTTCGAATAGCTTAGCTATTACTTTGCGGGAGGACAAGGTCTCCGCGGGATGGCAAGAAATTGAGATCCCCTTGATGTTCCATATTATGGAACCTCCCAGTGCGGTGCGTCCTACCTTTACTATTTCGGTAGAAAACTTACAACTAAAGGTGGATCAGCTGAATAGGGTGTACAACAATCAGGCAGCAGCCACGCCTAATGGTGGGAATGCTAAAATAAAGTTTGTGCTGGCTAAGTACGATCTGAGCGGGAGGATATTGGCGGAGCGCGGTATGCGCAAGGTTGCGGTAGTGGACAATATGAACTTAGCGGGCTACAAGGAAGTAATCGCTAAAAACCTGTGGAATCCTGCGCAGTACCTAAATGTTTACCTCTGTAAGTTTGCGGACAATTACAATCCAGATGGCTCCTTGTCTTATGCTGCGCCTATGCCTAATATGATTTTGAAAGGGGCAAGCCCTATCCCAGGTATCACGGCGCGTGAAGTCCCTGCCTTTAACAGCAATGAAGTAAAGGATGTAACGGATGTGAGCATTATCTGGAGCTTGACTGAATTCTTTGATCCATCCCGATGGGACAAGGACAATGCCTTGGAGTTTAGCACCGTGATGGGCTATCACCTAGGCTTGCTGAATACAGAGGCTAAGTCGGTCTATAATAGTAGCACAGGGAAATATGATTATGTCCTTGTGAATGGGGATTCGGACTACTGTCCAGATACAGAAGTATACACTTCCGTAGGCAATTTCAGCGTATTTAAGAAAGCCCTCTTTACCGACAAGCTTTATACGGCATTTAATATTATGACGGGGATTAGTCGTAAAAACTCCATTACGGTAGATCAGTCTGCACGTATTCGCGAGGTCTTGGAAAAATGTCCATCCCGCTGGTATTACAAGTCTAAATGGGCAACTACAGGTCTTAAATAATAAATATGATGTTTAAAATAAAATTAAATAAACTGATGCTTTTTGCGCTGCTCTTAGGCAGCCAAGCTGCGCAGGAAGTTCTTGCACAAGAGACAAGCTTTCAGGTGAAGGGCACTGTTAAAAGTATAAAAGGTGCTAAAAAGGTATACTTAGTCTATCGCGATCAAGCGGGAGCGGAGTGCTTGGATTCAGTTAGTTTCAAAGGTAAAAGCTTTGCATTCAAAGGTCAGGTGACGGAGCCGACTTTGATGACGCTTATCTTGGGCGAGCCTAGTCATAGCTGGGCGCAGGCACGCAGACAAGGGCAGGCTGTATCTTTTTATACGGATGGTGGAAAGGCTAGCTTTAAGGTAGCTGACAGCTGGAAAGAGGCGCAGATTCAAGCGGGCGCTATACAGCAAGATTATGTTGCCTATCGCCAAGTCGTTGCAGGCGCGGAGCGTAGGCTGGATAGCCTTACTACGAACTATAGAATCTTGACTGGGCGTAAGGATATGAATCGGGATCAGGTTTTTGCCGCCCGTAAAGCCCTTAATGATGCCACTGCTGAGCGCTTACTTCTCTTGGCTAATTTTGCGGAGTCACAGCCCGAATCTTACTTTAGCCTGCTGGGCATACAAGAGCTTATCCGCTCCAATAGGGATGCGGAGCAATTGGCTGCAACATTTGCGGCTTTGGCTGCGCCGGTTAAGGCTACTGCCTTTGGGCAGCAAGTGGCTAAAGACTTACATGTCTACAGGTCTACGCGTGTAGGGGCCTTAGCGCCAGACTTTACGCAGGCTGATGTAGATGGCAAGCCTGTGAAGCTATCCGACTTCCGGGGACAATATGTCCTCTTGGATTTTTGGGCTTCTTGGTGTGGTCCTTGTCGCGGGGAGAATCCCAAAGTTAGGGCAGCTTATGCTAAATACAAGGATAAGAACTTTACCGTATTGGGGGTTTCCTTGGATAATGCTGGGCAGAAAGCAAAATGGCTACAGGCTATTGTGGATGATCAGCTGAGCTGGACCAATGTGAGCGATCTAAAGGGCTGGAAAAATGAAGCTGCACAGCTTTATGGCGTGCGGGGTATTCCTCAAAACTACCTGATAGACCCTGCAGGCAAAATTGTCGCCATCAACTTACGCGGTGAACAGCTCGATTTAGTGTTGAGCCGCACCATAAATTAAGGGGCTAAAGCGTTCACAGCCTCCTTGATTCTTGAAAATCCCATCCGCGAAAAGCGGATCGGGATTTTTTTAGGATTATTAGTCCCTAAGTATAAATAAGTTTTGCCGAAATATGTTAGTTTTGTAGCCTAGAACTAACAATACAATTTTTTATGACATTACTATATAAAGGCAAGACAAAAGACGTATACAGCCTGGAGAATAACCAAGTGTTATTAAAGTTTAAAGATGATGTGACCGGTACGGATGGT
>JASLCA010000155.1 GCA_030146225.1 Sphingobacterium sp.
CAACAAATCCAAGCCTCCGATACAACTTTAAGTCGCAATCAATTACTTCTTGCTCCAAAATTAACGAGTAAGCTTGAATTCAGCAATGGAGGTAGATTAAACCTCAATTACAATTTGGGAACAACATTTCCGCGGCTGGATGATATTGCAACAGGTGCTTCATTGTCGGCCTACAATCTGATAAAACAGGGAAATAGCGCTTTGTTCTATGAGTTGTATCATAACCTTTCTTTAAACTATCAACGCTTTAAGTTGGCTACGACATCCCATTTTTTCACAAATTTAACGATGCAACTGCGTGAGAATACGATTCGCCACGCCGTTGATTATTCTGGAATTTTACAACAACAAAGCGCCTTCATGTCTGATCACCCCGCCTATAGTATTATTTTGATGAGCAATTATGGCAGACGATATGGGGCCTTTCGCCCATCCTTAAGTGCGCGTATACATTCATTCCAATACGATCAAAAAATTAATGGGCAAGATCAGACTGTAGATCAGCTCAACTATATGTATCAATTTGCCTTGCGTTATTTCACACGCACGCGGGGCGCCCTACAAGTGCAATATCGATACAGCTCAAACAGCTTAAGGGGGCTTAGCAAAACTCAATTTTCCAACCGGAGCATTACCGCTCAGCTAGATTTGCGGTTGAGCAAGCAGTTGTTGGTTAAGCCAGTATATAGTCTTGTTGCAACAAGATTTGTAGGGCAAAGCGATGAACAATACCATGGTCTAGATCTCGCCGTACAGTTTCAATTGGGCAAGCGTGGTTGGTCTGCAATCTTCGATGCCTACAATCTTTTGGATAAGAGCAGCCGATATCAAAGTCGCTTAGGCGATTACTACCGGATGGAAAGCGAGACCCGGGTTATGCCTAGAGTTTGGCTCTTGGGCATTGGGTATCAGTTATAAGCTAAGGAATAGTATTGCCTGGGAAAGATTAAAAGCCTATTGGCCAAAAGCAGCACAAAAAAAGCCTCACAACGTTAGTTGTCAGGCTTTCATGTTACCAAATACTTACGCTGTTAGTATTCAGCAAAAAATATTTTTCACTTAGTACAGTCAACTAAGCGGTTTACACTTTCTTTGGAGGAAGATCGAAAGCAATAGCTTCATGCTCAAAATGCCCATTGTGCGCACCATCACAGAAAGGTTTGTTTTTAGAAAGTCCACAACGACAGATCGAAAGAACAGTTCTACCTTGCAAGCCATAAGCATCGCCATTTCTATCTACGATTTCGAAATCACCTTCTATTTTGACCGATCCGTTATTATTTATTGTAAGTTTTGTTTTTGACATAGTGATTGAATTAAGTATTATATCGCAATAATAGAACATTGAAATGAATATCACAGCATCTCATTTCTATTTAGAAAGGTTCTTTTATGGGGCTTCAATTTACAAGTGTATTTACAGGCCAAGATTATAGGCTATTGCTATATTCCCAGACAAGTTGTTTCAATATTTACAGCTGAACCTATAGCAAAATGTTAGGATTCAACTTGGCTAAGTCATTAAACTTAGTAGCATCTAAAGATTGCAAATAGTCCAAAAGCCTATGTTGCTATAATAGTTAGCCGCTTTGCTATAATAAAAATTAGGCAGATCCCTATAAGGAGTACTTTCGGACAAAATTTGAAAAATGTTTAGATCAATACCCCTTTTACTCTTACTCTTCGCTTTAAGCCCTATAGTTCAAGCCCAAAAAAGGCATAGCATTTCCGGAACTATCACAGATGCTTCCACAGGAGAAACTCTTATAGGTGCCTCCATCAAGCTCCGAGAAATTCCTCAGGCAGCAGCAGCGAGCAATGCCTATGGCTATTATTCCCTAGCTGCAGCAGAAGGGCGCTATATACTCGAAGCCACATTTGTCGGCTACAAAACCTATCAAGACAGCCTTTCCCTTAATAAAGACCAAGTCCTACATATTGCCTTAAGTTCCGAAGCTATACTAGAGGAAATTGTAGTTTCTTCCCGCGGTAAGAACAATAAAAATGTCTCCTCTGCCCAAATGGGTATGGAGAAGGTCAACATGAGCCAGATCAATCAGCTACCAGTGGTATTGGGAGAGAAAGATGTCCTCAAAAGCATCACCCTTATGCCTGGGATAAAAAGTTCGGGCGAAGGCAATACAGGCTTTTATGTGCGTGGTGGTGGAGCAGATCAAAACTTAATCCTACTGGATGAAGCTACCGTATACAATGCCTCTCACCTACTGGGCTTCTTCTCCACCTTTAATTCGGACGCCATTAAGGATGTTAGCATCTACAAAGGCGGGATGCCCGCTGAATATGGCGGCCGATTATCCTCCGTTTTGGATGTCAAGATGAATGAAGGCAACAATAAAAAAGTAACCGTTCAAGGCGGGATTGGAATGATTGCATCAAGAATTAAGATAGAGGGACCAATAGTTAAGGATAGAGGCTCCTTTATGCTGTCCGCACGCCGTACCTATGCAGACCTTTTTCTTAAAGCATCCGCTGATACAGCCATTAATAAAAGTTCACTCTACTTTTATGACCTAAATGCAAAGCTGAATTACAGATTTAATGATAACAATGCCATCTACCTCTCTGGTTACTTTGGAAAAGATGTATTAGGTCTTAAGGATATTCTGGGCACCAATTGGGGGAATGCCACAGGTACCTTGCGCTTTAATCATGTATTTAACAGCAAGTTGTTTTCCAACAGTTCGCTAATCTATAGCAATTACAACTATGTTATTGAAGGATTAGACCGTAATGATGGCTTTAAGGCTACGTCCAAGATCACTGACTTCAACTTTAAACAAGATTTCCACTATTACGCAGCTTACAATCACAGCCTAAAATTTGGCTTGCAAGCCACCCGCCATGATATTGCCCCAGGAGATATAACCACAACAGCGAGCTCAAGCTTTAACAACAAACACGTAGAACATCGCTACGGCTACGAAATGGCGGCCTATATCGGCGATGATTGGAAGGTAAGCAATAAGTTAAGCATTATGTATGGCCTGCGTCTAAGCAGCATGTTGTTGGTAGGTCCAGGAACATTTAGCCAATATGATGCCCAAGGAAATACAGTAGCTACTACACATTACAAATCCGGAGAGATTATTAAGAATTACCTGCATCTTGAGCCCCGCTTTAGTGCAAGTTATATGTTTGATGATAAGCAGTCAATTAAGGCCTCTTACAATAGAAACACACAAAACATTCACCTCTTAACCAACTCTACAAGTGCGAGTCCAACGGATCTATATGTAATGAGCAGTAATAATATTAAGCCAGAGATTGTAGATCAGTTTTCTACAGGCTATTTTAGAAACTTTCAGGACAATAGCTATGAGTTTTCCGCCGAATTTTACTACAAGAGCCTCCAAAACCAGATAGATTACAAAGACGGTGCGCAGCTACTCGTTAATCAAGATGTGGAGTCTCAATTACGCTTTGGCGAAGGAAGAGCATTTGGCATGGAATTATTCCTTAAAAAGCGTTATGGCAAGTTTAATGGATGGCTTGGCTATACCCTATCAAAGACCGAACGTAAATTCGATGGCATTAATGATGGCCGATACTACCCCAGTACCCATGACAGGACACATGACCTATCCCTTGTTGCGATATACAATCTCAACGAACAATGGACATTTTCCAGCAACTTCGTCTACGGAACAGGGAAAGCAGTAACCTATCCAACAGGCAAGTACAATATCGCAGGCAACACCAGCTTCTCCTATTCGAGCAGAAATGCCTACCGTCAACCTTCCACACATAGGCTGGATATTGCAGCCACCTACGAAGGAAAGCCTGGCAAATATTTTCAATCCAGCTGGACCTTTGGAGTCTACAATGTGTATGCGCACAAGGATCCTTACCAGATTACCTTTAGAGATAGCAAAAAAGTCCCAAATACGACGGAGGCACTACAGACTAGCATCTTTGGGGTACCTATCCCATCGGTCACTTGGAACTTTAAATTTTAATCATAATGCCCCATAACATGAAAACATATATTTCTTCCAGTTTCGTCCTCCTACTATTTGGCCTATTCAGCTCTTGTGAAAAGGTTATCGATATCCAAGCGAGCGATGATATCGACAAATTGGTTATAGAAGGCCTGATCAATACGAATAGTACAGAACAAAGCTTTAAACTCAGCAAGAACATTGCACTTTCAACAGTTAATAGCTATCCCGCAGTTAGCGGAGCAACTGTTATTGTGCATGATTCGGATAAAAATGAATATGTATTTAAGGAAACAACGCCCGGCACTTACATTGCCAAGGACTTTCAAGGCCTTAGTGGTAAAAACTACAGCATGCTAGTGCGGGTGGATGATAAGCAGTTTAGCGCAACCTCTCAGCTACCTGAAGCAGTGCGCTTAGATTCTATAAAAGCTGAAAAGCCAGCCTTAGGGGATAAAGATACCCGGCATATAAAGGTCTTTTACAAAGACCCAGCCGAGCAGCAGAATTTCTACCGCTTTGTAATCTATATTAATGATCAGCAAGCAAAGGATATTTATGCCTTAAATGATGACTTCAACAATGGCAATCAGGTCAGTCTTACCTTAAGACCGGCTGATGTGGACATCTATCCTGGAGACAAAATCCGTGTGGAGATGATCTGCATAGACAAAGCTGTTTACAATTACTTTTACAGTCTTATGCAGCAGTCAACAGGAGCTGGCGTTACGCCTAGCAATCCGCCTAGCAATATCAGTCCCACTGTGCTTGGCTACTTTAGTGCACAGAGCAGCTCCAGCAAAACGATACAGGTGGATTAATCAATCCTTATAACAGGACAAAAGAACTAGCTCAACAAAGGTTAGTTCTTTTGTTTTAAGGCCTATTCAAGCTAGCGATTGAGCGTATTTTTCTCAATTAACTTTAAAAGATCAGGCTTATAGCTTGCGCCCAATGGTATCTCCAAGCCATCCACCGTCACCCAGTGATTGTCTACACTTTCAATCTTACTTAGGTTAACTATAAAAGATTTGTTTACCCGCACAAAGTCAGAACTTGGCAATTGATTTAAGATGGTTTTAATATTCATAGCAACCATTAACTTGCGGTCCTTTGCATGTATCATTACATAATCCTTCATCCCTTCGATATAGTGAATCTCTGCGAGTTCAAGTCGAAACAATTTGCGGTCAGCCTTTACAAAAATATGATCTTTTGCTTCAGGCAGATCCTTCTCTAGGTTGCGCGTCTGAAAATAATGCTGCACCTTGTCCAGCGCCTTTTCTAAGCGGTCCACTCCTATGGGCTTAAGTAGGTAATCCAAGGCATTTAGATCATAACTTTCCAAGGCATAATTAGGATAAGCAGTGGTGAATATTATTTGAATAGTTGCCGGTACAAGCTTCGCAAAGTCCAAGCCGCTTTCTTCTGCCAGATGAATGTCTAAAAAGATAAGGTCTGGCGCCTGACTCTCCATAATCACATGGGCATCTGCGGTATTGCTATACATCCCCATACAAGATAAGAAGCTATATGCCTGCAATAATTTCACCAGCCCTCTTCTTGCCAAAGGCTCATCCTCAATAACAATATATTTAATACTTAATGGCTCAATCTGCATAGGCTGTTTCTATTGGAATACTTAAAAATACCTGATAATCTGCTGTGGTCGAATCAATCCTTAAGGTGTAATCTCCTGGATACAGGATGTCTAATCGCTTGCGGATATTGCTCAAGCCCAGCCCCCCATAGTCTGCGGGATGGGCTTTCCTCTTTTTCGCATTCACACAGGTAAAGCAGAGCCGCTCGGCCCTTACTTCAAATCGAACCTGTACATGCAAATCGCCTTCCATAGTTTGATGGGAAGCATGTTTTACAATATTTTCGATAAAGGGAATAAATAGAAATGGCGGCACAGGCATGCTTTCCAAGTCACCCAGCACCACAAAATCAACCTTAAAGCTATCCCTGCGAATCCCCTCCATAAAGAGAATATTTCTTAAAACTTCCAACTCCTTGCCCAGCGCAATACTGTCTCCTTTGGACAAGTAAAGTTGATTTCTAAGGATATCACTTAGCTTTAATAAGACCTCAGATGCCAGCTTTGGATTCTCATCAATCAGGAAATTAATATTATTTAAGGTGTTAAAGAGGAAGTGAGGGTTTATCTGGCTTTTCAGCTGCTCAAGTTGAATGGTAAGGGTATTATTTTCAAATTCTTTAAATCGAATCAGGTTGATAATCCATATCTTAAACAACTTGACACTGCTTACCGCAGCAATAAAAATGGTAAAAATTATAACTAAGACAATAAAATCCTGCCAATCTAAGAGGGAATGATCAGGCTTTTTAAAAAACCTTAAGTCCTCTCTTTCCAAGAGCAGCATACTAAAAAATATAAGGCAGTAAAATCCGAATAGACTTCCAACATAAGCGAGGAACTTGCTCCTTAATAGAAAGCGTGGAATCAGAAAATAATGGTTCATGTAAAACAAAACCAAGAGAATAATGATCGAGATAAACTTCACCCATAATTGCCATACCTGCGCATCGGCATCCAGCTCCACAGGAGCACTGCTCGGCAAAAAATGAATGCCTATAATGCCAGCAATTAAGAGCAGATGTCGAATCCATCGGTACTTGCTATCAATCACAAAGTCTATAAAATGGCTATTCTCGAAGCCGTTAATTACATGTGCGTTTTTCATTTAAGTAGATTTGCGCCAAATGATTGAACTAATCCAGCGCCGATGGCAGCCTTAGTCCCAGACATACTGTGTTGGAGCTATTCCTAAATATTGCTTAAAATCCTTTAAGAAATGATTGTAATCGTAGTAGCCCGCAGCTAAAAGTATGGCTGGCGAATTAATTTCCTTGCTTAAGCGTAGCGCTGCATAGGTAAAGACAAAGCGTTGAATACCGATATACTTTTTGGGCGACATGCCAATATACTTCACAAAATTACGCAATAGCCACCTTTCATTTACCGACTTGCCCAACTGGGCTAGAACTTGGCTGATCGTGCAGTTCCCTTTAGTACTGTCGATATAGCTGAGCGCAAAATTTAGTAGCGCAGGGAAGCTTGTCGCCTTTAGCGGTGCATTATTTAGCAGCGTCTCTAGGTAGGAAATTCGTGCGGACCAGCCCTCCTTAGCATACATCTTATCAAAAAGGCACATCCAATCTTCACTTACAATATCCTCCAAGTTAAAAATGGCTTGATTTAAAAATAGGTTGCCAGGAATACTAAACAAGGAATAGAAATATGAAGGCTGAAACCTCAAGACAAGGATTGAATCAAGCGTTTCAGGAATATCCCAATAAGTATTCTTAATCGGACCGCAACACAGCCAAGCCGACTTAAATGCTAAAAACTGCCCATTTCTCACTAAATGCACCTTTTCGGACTTAGCTGGCAAGAAAATAAGGGTGGGCAAGCCATCATTAAATAAGGGCTGGCTTGTCTTTAAATCCTTACATGAAAAGCGATAAATAGCAAATGGCTGCTCCCCTTGATTAAGACTGTACAAAGGCTTTTCAGCTCCCTGTACTGGGAAGCCAAGGGCAATTGGGGTATTTATTTCTTGTAAAAAATTTATCGGCATAGACCCTTGCAAGATATAAATTAATCAGAGTTCAGCAGGGATTTATGTCCGATTTTTACTTTTAAGGGATTTTTCAGAAGGCTAATTTTGTCCCTGACAGCAGCTATTAACTAGGCTGTAAGCGCAAAACAGCCTATGCCCTGTCATAATGCAAGCTAGGCATAGCACAATTTTAACACAAGAAAATAGTAGATGATCGTAACAAATGAAAAGGAATTAATAGGGATAAAGAAGGTCAGTGAAGTCGTAGCTTATACCTTAAAAGC
>JASLCA010000194.1 GCA_030146225.1 Sphingobacterium sp.
CTTCGGTAGGTGATTTCCCAGAGATCGTTATCGAAACAATGGCCAAAATTATTACACATGTTGAGCAGACTTCATACCCTTACTACAGCAGTAAAGAAAGTCAGAAGCCTGTTAAAACTAAGATTGCGGATGCGATCTGTGGGTCTTCAATTTTCTTAGCTCAAAATACGGGAGCTTCCGCAATTGCGGTAATGACTTCATCGGGTTATACGGCTTTTGAAATTTCGAGTTACCGTCCAGACACTAATATCTATGTATTCACAGGCAACAAAAACCTATTGAATCAATTGAGCTTAGTTTGGAGTGTACGTGCATTTATGTACGAGAGATTCGAAAGTACAGATGGCACGATCCAAGATGTCAACAGATTATTAGGTGAGAAAAACCTGGTTGCTCCTGGAGAAATCGTAATTAACACATCTTCAACTCCATTGCACGAAAAAGGTAGAACAAATACCATTCGGGTTTCGGAAATGAAATAAAGATAAAAGTCTTTAATTTTTAAGAAAGCCCTTCCTCATGGAAGGGCTTTCTTTTTTTCTCTTGTATTAAACACGTTACAGGTATGAGTTTAACAAATTTTTACTCTTTTTCTACCTTTCTTTGCAGAACTAACTAATAGGTATGATAAGAGCCCTACTAATTCTTTTTTTTATTGCTAGTCAATATACATACGCGCAGCGTATAATTACTGGAGTCGTTGTCGATGCATCGGACAAAAAAGCCATGAGCAATGCTTCCATTGTTATCCTCAATCAGGATTCAATCTTGCAAAGCTTTGCCAGAACTACCGAAGATGGGAGATTCAAGCTCAGTAATCTTAAATCCGGCAAGTATTTACTGATGATTACCTATCCCAAGTTTGAAGTCTTTAGTCAGGAGCTGGAACTCTTCCAGACGGACCTGAAGCTGGATAGTATTAAAATAAATTCGCAAGCCAACCTATTGGAGGAGATTATCGTGACCCAGCGCATCCCCATAAAGCTTAAGGGGGATACCATCGAGTATGATGCAGGGAGCTTTGAGACCGAGAAGAACGCTAAGCTTGAAGATCTTTTAAGAAGGCTGCCTGGACTTACCGTTTCGAATACAGGCGAAATTACCGCACAAGGCAAGACCGTCTCCAAGGTGCTTATTGATGGGGAGGAATTCTTTGGCTACGATCCAAAGATTGCTATCCGCAATGTGCGGGCAGATGCCGTTGACAAGGTTCAGGTCTATGAACGCAAGTCCGAACAGGCTGAACTCACGGGCGTCGATGATGGCGTACGCCTGCAGACGGTCAATGTACTCCTAAAAGATGAAGCTAAAAAAGGAATATTTGGGAATGCCAATGCTAATCTGGGCACCAAGAAACTCTACGATGCAAACCTTTTCTCCGCTCTTTTTAATAAATCAGAGCGTATAGGTTTTACCGGAAGCTTAAACAATATGGGCAACTTTGGAGATGCCAGCATGATTCGCATGAACAACCAAATCACGGGCTCCCCTAAGCATCAAAGCGCTGGAGTGAACTATGAGAACAACTTATTTCAGAAGAAGCTGCACCTTACCTCTAGCTATAGCATCAGCAATAACGGCAATTCCAATGAGACAGAAAGCTACAATAAGCAAGTAATCGATAAAGACAACAGCCAGGAGACTAGCCGTAATTCAGCGACGAGCAACAACAATTTCAACAATGTCTTACGCAGCAACATGCGACTGAAGATTGACTCGGTAAGCAATCTCAGATTGCAGATAAATGCTGGAAAGGGGAATGCGAATAGCAGCAGTGCTTCAAACAGTAAGACCACCCGCAATGAAGGCTTAATGGCCAATGAGTTTGAAAGCGACAACAACTCCAAAAGCGACTCTGAAAATATGGATGTGCGCCTAGATTATAGACGCAGTCTAGGGAAAACAGGGCGTAGCATTAACCTGCATGTAAACACCCAATTGAACAACAAGTCTTCCACAGATTATGTGGACGAGTTGACCCATTTCTACGATAGTCTAGGTGTAGCCAATCGGGTTGTTAATGTGGATCAAACACGTCTTACGGAGACTAAAAGCAATAACTTCAGTACTTCGTTAAACTTTACAGAGCCGATAACCGAGAAGATTAATTTAACCTTGGGCTACAACTTTAATACCTCCAATAGCACAGGTCTTGTGGATGCATATAACAATGCACGAGGTGGCCAGCTAGATACGCTCTATTCCAAAAATGAGCAGGATAAATACAACAATAATGGGATGGATATTGGGCTAAACTTCCGCTTTACAAAGTTTAATGTAAACCTGACAAATACGACCACCTACAAGCAGCAGGATCTTGCCGACAGCTATAGGGATATCAACTTAAGTCGCTCCTTTTGGCAAAACAACTTCAATGCTAATATGCAGTATATGATTAGCAAGACGAAGATCTTTACACTGGGTTACCAAAACAACACCAATGTGCCGAGCTTTGCGCAGTTGCAGCCGCTACAGCCACCTACAAATGAGCTCTATGTACAACTGGGTAATCCTGACTTAAAGCGCGAGATACGCAATGCTATCAATATGAATTTTAGTAAATTCAGTATTCTTAAAGCCTCTTCCCTAAATATTAATGGAAGTACCAGCTTTACCAGCAATGCCATCGTAAACAATTCTATTCTGGACACAACCGGTAAGACGACGACGACTTATGTCAATATAAGCGACAAGACCAATTGGAATGCAAACTTATATGCCAGCTATGGGAGACCGATTTTTAATGGCGTATTACAGTTTAGTCCATTTATTACCACCTCCTACAACAATAACTATATTTACATTAATGGGGTGCTCAATCAAAATAATAACAGCAATGCCAGTCTGGGTATAAACAGCAGTAAACAAAATTCAAAAGCACTAGACTTTAACATAAGCTTATCCCTAGGGATGAACAATGAAAAGAACTCGGTGCAGACGCAGCTTAACAATACGAGCCTGCGGACGAATTTCAATACGGACTTGAAATATCACTTACCCTATAAGTTTAGCTTGACTCAGGTGATTTACTATGGCTTTACGGGGAAAACAAAAGCATTCCCAGAGCCTATACATCAGTTCTATATGAACCTCGAGTTAAACCGAAAGCTATTGGAGAGCGAATCCTTGCTATTGAGCCTAAAGGCATTTGATGTTTTCAACAGCTACAACAATACGCAGCGTTCATTCAGTAATAGTAATTATTCTGAAAGCAGGCAACAATTGCTTTCACAGTATTTTATGGTAGGCTTAAAATGGGATTTTAATAAAAACTTAGGTAAAAAAAATGATTAGAACTAGCATATTCTTAGGCCTTATTGCCGTCTGTACAAGCTTGAGTAGTCTTGCACAGCATGCCTATTTTCCGACTAAAGGAATTATCACCTTTGAAAAAGAAGTTTATGTACGTGCACGCATGCGAGAGATGACCAATAATATGGAAAAGCAAAATCGCGGCATGATGATGCGTTTTGGAGGTAATATAAACGACATCCCAGAGAAAACATCTAGCTTCTTTAATTTACATTTTGATGAAGATGAAACCCTTATGCTAGCGGTGGAAGAGTCCAACAAATCTTCAGGCACATCGGGGTCTGCGACCATAACCCGATCTACGGGTTCAGGTCGAGGTGGCCAGAGCGGATCCATGCAGATGAGCACTTCTTCTGGCGCCAATATCAGGGTCAGTTCAGGTGGATTTGGACATGCTTCTAGAAAAAGTGATAAGATTATCTATCAGAACTTAAAGCAGCAAATCTCAGAAGTAGCTATGGAATTGGATGATAAAATTATCTTAAAAGATTCCTTACAGCCCATAACTTGGCGCTTCACCAATGAGTACCGCAATATTGCAGGCTATGAATGTAGACGTGTCAATGGCGCTACTGCGGACTCCTTGTATGTGATTGCCTTTTATACCGATCAAATCCCTTTATCAGCTGGTCCAGCCCTAGTCAATGGCTTACCCGGCATGGTATTAGGCCTGGCTATCCCCGAGATGCATATCAATTATTGGGCTAGAAGCATAGCGTTTACAGTGGACAATGTCCCTAGTGACTGGCGCGACAAGAAGAGTAAGGCCATGAGCATGCAAGAATTCCTAAAAACTTTAGGCAATAACCGCATGTTTGGCGGTGGAGGAAATACAGGTGCTTCGCAGATTAAGCGGAATATTATGGAAAACCTGATCTATTAAACGCTAGCGCGGGGGCTTAAGTCCCCGCGCTAGTCTTTTAGACTTATTTCATATATTTAGGGATTACTTAACAAATTGTGGCTTACGATGCACTTCGATAACCGTTCTATTAAGACCCTTAACCTAAGTCATTTTCAAGATGAGTTTCAGCATGATTATCGACTTTTACATCATACCCTAGATGGGAAGCCTAGTATCCCTACGGCACATAAGCATGACTTCTATCTGCTTTTCTTGGTGGAGAAAGGTGCCGGCACACATACCATCGATCGCAAAGTCTATCCGGTAGCTGATCAGCAGCTACATATCCTATTGCCCAACCAGCTCCATAGCTGGGATTTAGCATGCGACACGGAGGGGTATCAATTTATGATAAATAAGCAGGTATTTGAATCCTTCCAAACCTCCATCCACAGCAGCTATCTTCAACAACTCAACAATCAGGTATTCTCGATTGACCAAGCTACTTGCCAAGCCTTGGTTTATGAATTTCAACAGCTCAATATGGCCTTGCATGAGAAGGTGGATATCCCTTGGCAAATTATCTATACCCGCAGCCAGCTTATTTCTTTACTGATCAGTAAGGAGATTGAAAAGCAGGTTCAAGGCATGGCGCAGAAGAAGCTCCCAGCATTGGTGCTTCAGTTTGTGGATTTCGTAAATCAGCATTACCTATCAGAAAAAACAGTCGCCTTTTATGCGGAGCTATTGCATATCACGCCCAATTACCTCAATATACTCTGTAAGCGATCATTAAACCTTTCGGCACTAAGTATTATTCAACAGCGGGTCATGCAGGAAGCCAAAAGCCTGTTAAAACACAGTAAAAATAGCATTAAAGAGATTGCCTTTGCCTTGGGCTTTGAGGACAGCAGTTATTTCTCTAATTACTTTAAGAAGCAATTGGGCATATCCCCTACTCAATTTCAAGGAAAGTTATAAAATTTACATCTCTTGTAATATTTTACCGCATTCTACCCTACATTTCTTGCTTAACTTTGTTGTAGATGAAAAGGAAAGACTTTATTCAACAGAGCAGTATTCTTGCAGGAGTAAGCCTGCTAGGCAAGAACTTATGGGCAAAAGAATCAAAAACTATGGAGACGATAAGCAAGCAAATTTGGATCAAAAATGTACGCCTGGAAACAGGCTTCAAGTATAATGACAAGGAAGTTATCGGAACAGAGACGGCTCTTTTCAGCCTCCGCATTCAGGATGGAATAATTAAAGAGATCCGAGCCAACAGTCCGCAAGCCGAGGCTATTGATGCAAAAGGCAGACTTATGCTCCCTTCCTTTAAAGATTATCATATACACCTAGACAAAACTTTTTATGCAGGCCCATGGCAGGCCCGCTTAAGTAAGAATAGATCGGTGCGGGACATGATAGCCTACGAAGAGCAAACCATGCCTGAACTCCTAAAGACATCTACCTTCCGGGCAGAAAAGATGATTGAATTGTTGCAGGCAAATGGAGTTTCCATGGCCCGCAGTCATGTGAACATCGAGCCCACATCAAAATTACAATCCTTAAAAAACTTGGAACTTGCTATTCAGAACAAGAAAGACAGCTTTAGCACCGAGTTAGTAGCCTTTCCTCAACATGGAATTTTCTTTTCAAAATCGGAACAATTAATGCAAGATGTAGCCCGATTGGATATAGACTTTATAGGCGGACTAGATCCCTATGCCATAGAAGGCCATGTGGAAAAGACCATAGACTTTATCGTAGACTTGGCTTTACAAAATAATAAAGGCATCGATATCCACCTACACGAGCAGGGGGATCCGGGACTTCAATCCATTCAATATCTATTGAAAAAGGTAGCCGAAAATCCGGTGCTTAAAGGCAAGACCTTCTTAAGTCATTGCTTCGCCTTAGCAAGCATGCCCAGCAATACCTTGGAGGCAGTGGCTGAAGCCTTAGCGGCACAGCAGGTGGGCATTGTATCTACAATTCCATTTGGACGCACGATTATGCCTATCCCTATGCTCTACAAGAAGGGCGTAGATGTGCGCACAGGGAATGACAGCATTATTGACCACTGGAATACCTTTGGCTCGGGAAGCATCCTAGAAAAGGCCAATATCATGGCTCAGCTGTACGGCTGGTCTACGGAGTTTGACCTGTCACGTTGCTTGCGCCTTGCTACTCATAATATACTTCCTCTGGACAATCAAGGTCAACAGCAATGGCCCAAGGTCGGAGATGAAGCAACCTTTGTCCTCTTAGAGGCTTCCTGCTCAGCAGAGGCTGTGGCGCGGATATCACCTATTAAAAACTTTATGTATCATGGGAAAATGCTCTTTTAAATTTTTACTTATCGGTTGGCTTATGCTGAGCATTAGCAGTTTTTCTGCCTGCCAAGAAAAGTCTAGCCCAGCAGCAACACAGATGAATGAACAATTAATTAAGGCCGTAACGGCGGGCGATACAGCAAGGGTTGCGGTATTGCTCACAGACAATAAACTTGTTAATAGCAGCAATGCCGCAGGGGAAAGCTTACTTTTGCTCGCTACACAGCGTAATAATTTACCGATGGTGACGCTGCTTGTTTCCCGTGGAGCAGAGGTCAATCAACAGGCAAACAATCAAGACAGCCCCTTTCTATACGCCGGGGCTGCCGGCTATACCCCACTGCTAAAGGTATTTCTAGCACATGGCGCGCGATTCGACGTATTCAACCGCTATCATGGCACAGCCCTAATCCCCGCCTGCGAGCGTGGTCATATAGAGACTGTGAGCCTTTTGGCCAATACCCCAAAGTTTCCGATTGACCATGTCAATCGCTTAGGCTGGACTGCACTTATGGAAGCAGTGGTTCTTGGAGATGGATCGGCTAAATATATACGTATAGTTGAAATCCTGATAGAGGCAGGAGTGGATAAGCGCATCCCTGACAACAACCAGATTACGGCAGGCGAACACGCCTTAAAGTTAGGTTATAAGGAAATTGCGCAGTTACTTAACTAGGCTTTCACGCAAGCCCTTAGGAAGGCCTTTAAAGACTAAGTCATAGCTATCAGCCAGGAGCTGTAGCAATGCTGCATCGGACAATTCTCGGTTACAGTAGACGGTATTCCAATGTTTCTTATTCATATGGTAGCCGGGAAGCACGGTTTGCGGGTATGCAGCACGCAGCAGGATGGCTTTCTCCGGGTCACACTTGACATTAAAGGAGAGGCTATCCAATTGGTCTAGGCCTATCAATGCAAAGACCTTTCCGGCAAGCTTAAAGACCAACGTATCTGGTCCAAAGGGAAGCTCTTCGGTAACATGTGGTTGTGCCAGACAGTAATCACGTAGATCTTCTATGTGCATACCCGTAATTATTTGTTAAGATAGGGCTGTCAACAATTCAGCTTGCAAACTAACTCCTTTGTCTTCATTGTACCATACTTGCATGGCCTCTTTAGTCTCTTCAAAGGTTTTCTCCTCCAGCTTCATCTGATCAAATACAGCCTGTAGCTTTGCGGGTCTTGGGCCCCAAATAAACTTATCATGACCTACATCATTGCGAATAATCAGCTTTGGAATAGACTTAGAGCCTGCTGTTAAGTAATCTTCAATTAATAAGGGATCACTATCGCGAAGTTGAATCTCAAAGTCAATATTAGGATTATTCCGTACCATCTGGTAAAGCTGCGGCACCGAATGTGCAGCATCTCCACACCAAGGTTCTGTCAATACAATCCAATGTTGCGGCTCGGTAATCGAAGCGATCAGATTTTTAATATCTGCATTTGGCTCGAAACGCTTTAGCCAGCGATTGGTACGGGACCAATTTAATTTTGTAAATGCCAAGTACTCTTCATCCCCATAGGGGTCAAAATCTTGCGGAGAAGTTAAAATTTGTTCGAAATAATCTAAATATTCCTGAAAGGTCATATTATGTCAAGTTTGCAACACGAATTTACTAATTAATTCTTGGTAAAAAAACAGCCTTTATTCAAAGTTGCGCCCGGACTATATGCTAATCCAACAAGAATCAAAGCCCCTATATAGGGAGCAATCTGTCAAATCTATTAGAAAAATGTTCAAAAAACAAACTAAAATAAAGCTCAAACGTTATAATAGACTATGGAACTCTTAAAAAGAAGCTGACGTAGGCAGTTGCTGTAGGCAAAGAATTATGACGAACACATAACAAAAATGTCACTATGTCAGCGAATATTTGACAAAATACGTCAGCAAATGTTTTTTTATACGCAAAAACAGGCTTGGCACAACCCTTGATAAGAGCATATAAGAAGTTTTAAATACGTAAATAATAAAATACAAGATATGTCAAAAATTATAGGAATCGACTTAGGCACAACAAACTCATGTGTGGCCGTGATGGAGGGTAATGAGCCAGTAGTTATTGCTAACAATGAAGGTAAACGTACAACGCCTTCAATCGTTGCATTTGTGGAAGGTGGAGAGCGTAAAGTAGGTGATCCTGCAAAACGTCAAGCTATTACAAACCCAACCAAAACGGTTTATTCAATTAAACGTTTCATGGGTTTATCGTATGATGAATCATCAAAAGAATTAGATCAAGTACCTTACAAATTAGTAAAAGGCGACAACAACACACCACGTGTTGAAATCGACGACCGTAAGTTCACAGCACAAGAGATTTCAGCAATGATTCTTCAAAAAATGAAGAAAACTGCGGAAGACTTCTTAGGTCATGAAGTTACTGAAGCCGTTATTACGGTTCCTGCATACTTTAACGATGCACAACGTCAAGCGACGAAAGAAGCTGGTGAAATTGCAGGCTTAACTGTTAAACGTATTATCAACGAGCCAACTGCTGCTGCTTTAGCATACGGATTGGACAAAGCACACAAAGACATGAAAATCGTTGTTTTTGACTGTGGTGGTGGTACGCATGACGTTTCTGTTTTAGAGTTGGGTGATGGTGTTTTCGAAGTAAAATCTACAGATGGTGATACACACCTAGGTGGAGATGACTTTGACAACGTAATTATCAACTGGTTAGCAGATGAGTTTGCAGGTGAAAACGGTGGCTTCAACTTGAAGAAAGATGCTATGGCTTTGCAACGTCTTAAAGAAGCTGCAGAAAAAGCTAAAGTAGAATTATCAAGCACTACTTCAACAGAGATTAACTTACCATATATTACTGCTGACGCAACAGGTCCAAAACACTTAGTACGTACATTATCACGTGCTAAATTTGAAGACTTAGCAGCAGACTTAATTAAACGTACAATTGACCCATGTAAATCAGCATTGAAAAATGCAGGTTTCTCAACTTCAGATATCGATGAGATTATCTTAGTTGGTGGATCTACTCGTATCCCTGCTATTGTTGATGCAGTTAAAAAATTCTTCGGAAAAGAGCCTTCTAAAGGTGTTAACCCTGATGAGGTTGTTGCATTAGGAGCAGCTATCCAAGGTGGTGTTTTGACAGGTGAAGTTAAAGACGTATTGTTATTAGACGTTACGCCATTATCTTTAGGTATCGAAACAATGGGTGGTGTTATGACGAAATTAATCGAAGCAAACACAACTATCCCAACTAAAAAATCAGAAACTTTCTCTACTGCTTCTGACAACCAACCATCTGTTGAGATCCACTGTTTACAAGGTGAGCGTCCAATGGCGTCCCTTAACCGTACAATTGGTCGTTTCCACTTAGATGGAATCCCAACTGCACCACGTGGCGTGCCACAAATCGAAGTTACATTTGATATTGATGCAAACGGTATTATCAAGGTATCTGCAAAAGACAAAGCAACTGGTAAAGAGCAAAACATCCGTATCGAAGCATCTTCAGGTTTATCTGACGAAGAAATTCAAAAGATGAAACAAGAAGCTGAAGCTAACGCTGAATCTGATAAAAAATTCAAAGAAGAAGCGGATAAAATCAATGCTGCTGATGCTTTAGTTTTCTCTACAGAGAAACAACTGAAAGAGTACGGTGATAAAATTTCTGCAGACAAAAAAGCTCCTATCGAAGCTGGTCTTGAGAAATTGAAAGTAGCTTACGAAGCTAAAAACTTTGCTGACATCGATACAGCTTCTGAAGAATTGCAAGCCGCTTGGAATGCTGCTTCTGAAGAAATGTACGCTGCTTCACAAGATGGTACTGCACAACAAGCTCCAAACGGAGATGCTGCACAACCAAAAGAAGGTGGTGATGATGTACAAGATGTAGAATTTGAAGAAGTAAAATAATTACTTCCTACACAGATAAAAGCCCTGAAGATTAATCTTCAGGGCTTTTTTTATACTTGCTAATCCCCTTCCCCAAGGGGAAACAAGTCCTCAATAGATTTTTCCAATACTAGAGCTAGCTTTAAAGAAAGCACCGTAGAGGGCACATATTTTGCAGCCTCCAAAGCATTAATGGTCTGCCGACTAACATGCACGAGATTGGCCAACTGCTGCTGTGAATGCAAAATACAAATGCATCCCCACACATAGAAAGCTACGGAAATTCACATAAAAAAAGGGTTGACCAATCGTCAACCCTTTTTAATATAATCGCGTATATTTCTTAAAAAAGCTTCTCTGGATAGACGCCTGCAGCAACCAACTTAGAGATAGATTCCTGAACAATTGGCTTATCCTCTTTGTATGTAACACCAAACCACTTCGCAGAAGTAGGGATTACGCGGAAAGCCGCCATGCCCTTTTTCACCATATAATCTGGAACTGAAGGAATAAAGAATTCAGCCTTAGGATTGTCCTCATTTTGATCGACAAAATCACTAAACATACTTTCAGCGACTTCGAACACCTTTGGCGTAAAACCCCAGAAGTTCATCGAAACCCTTGTCTCTGGATTTAGGTCATGCTGTACCCCATCCTCTTCATATACAATCTTACGTCCGCCATCAACCGCATCCGTATAATAGATATTGGTACGTTCAGTTACAGATGCCATATTGCCTTCCTGATCCACCTGACAAACCCCACGCGAGACATATCCATAGTCGGACATGGTATTCCCAACTTGAAAGCCCATCAAGGCCATCTTGTCGTCAGTCACCTCATCTTTCAAGAATGCAGCCATCTTATCAAAAGAGTCCGCCCCATAAAAGTCATCGGCATTGATCACACAGAATGGACCGTCAATCTTATCTTTAGCACTCATCACCGCATGTGCAGTGCCCCAAGGCTTCGATCTTTCAATTACTTTGTCTATCCCAAATTTTGTTAAATCAAAACTTTGAAAAGCATAATCTACTTCAATTTTGCCGACAAGCTTTTCGTCGAACACTTCGCGCATCTTGTCTACAAACTCTTCTCTTATAATAAATACGACTTTTCCAAAACCGGCACGGATAGCATCATAGATCGAATAATCGATAATCGTCTCCCCGTGAGGGCCAAAAGCATCGATCTGTTTTAAGGACCCATATCTGCTGGCCATACCAGCGGCAAGAATTAACAATGTTGGTTTACTCATTATTCACTTATGTTGGTAATAAATAATATTTTAAAGTCTGCAAAGATAAAAATATTATTCTATTTCTTTTTAAAGAAGCTATTTAAGATTCCGGTTGCTAAACGGCCTAGTAACTTCGCACCTTCCCGGGCTAAAGTCCTGGAGGCTTGATTCGTAGCAGCCTCCATAGGCGTCTGCCTTGGACGCCCTGGCCCTCTACTGCTTTTAGCAGCTTCCTTCTGGGCCTGTTCCTGACTTTGTTTAATCGTAAAAGCCTGCATCCGCTCCTCAATTATCTCAGCTGCTGAGCGCCTTTCAAGCCGTTCTTGATACTTCCCAAAGAAAGCGGACTGCTTTACTAGCTGCTCATAATGCTGTGCTGTTGCAGGCCCCATTACTGCTCGCGCAGGAACTAGGTGTGTTGCCACAACCTCGGTCGGTATACCTTTATCATTTAGCACGGTTACTAAGGCCTGGCCTGTGCCTAAGCTCGTCAATATTTTATCAATTTCATAAAATGCTGAATGCGGATAGGTCTTTACAGTCTTGCGCAGGTTTTCGGCATCATTTGGGGTAAAGGCACGCAAAGCATGCTGCACACGATTCCCTAACTGCCCCAATACCGACTCCGGTATATCCGTCGCCGCCTGCGTACAAAAGAAGACCCCCACGCCCTTAGAACGAATCAAGCGCACAATCTGTTCGATCTGTGACAAGAAGGCCTTGGAAGCTCCGTTAAAGAGCAGGTGAGCCTCATCAAAGAAGAAGACTAGCTTGGGGCGATCTAAATCTCCAACCTCAGGCAATTTCTTAAATAACTGGGCTAAAAGGCTTAATAAAAATGTAGAAAACAATAAGGGCTGATCTTGAACATCTGAAATATTTAACAAGGTTATTACCCCCTTGCCATCCACCTTCTGCATTAAGTCCTGAATATCAAAAGCGGTTTCTCCAAAGATATGGGCAAGGCCTTGCTGCTCTACCGCGACAATCTTACGCAATATTGTGCCAGATGTTGCTGTGCTTATCTTGCCGTAATCTTCCTTTATTACGGCTGCCCCTGGGCCGTCTGCCAAATAGGACAATAACTTTTTCAAGTCAGCTAAGTCCACCAAGGGCAATTGTTGATCATCCGCATACTTAAAAATAGCCGCTAGAACGCCTGATTGGGTATCGTTAAGATCTAAGATCCGTGCCAAAAGGACTGGCCCAAAATCTCCTACGGTCATCCGCATGGAAGCACCTAACTTGCCCGTTAATGAAAACAACTCTATAGGGAATTGCGCGGGCTCAAAGGGTGCGCCTACCGCCTTTCCTCTTTCTATAAGCGCTTCATTGCTTGTACCAGCCTCGGCTAAGCCTGAGAGATCCCCCTTCACATCTAGCATAAATACCGGAACCCCTGCGTCCACAAGTTGCTCAGCCATTAATTGCAGCGTCCTTGTCTTGCCTGTACCAGTTGCTCCTGCAATTAAACCATGACGATTCATCATCTTCAAGGCTAGGTTCACCTTGGCGTCAGCCAGAATAGTCCCCGCTAAGATGCCGGCCCCTAACTGAATAGCATCTCCTTTGGGCTGATATGACGCTTTAACCCGCTCAACAAAAGTCGCTTGATTAA